>JBCCIN010000031.1:0-21864 GCA_039028235.1 Pseudomonadota bacterium | reverse complement strand
GTAAGCGCTGTTCCACGGGCACCTTCATGATGCGAGCCTGATTTGCTTTGCTCGTGGTCCTTTTGGGGATCATGAGATGTCTAGATTTGACCGTAGATGTGACACTGAGGTTCATGAGGTCCGTCGGCTCGAGGTGATCAATGGCGATGTGGGTCGGCGCAAATGGTCGGCTGAGCGCAAGGGCGAGATCGTTGCCGAAAGCATGCAGCCTGGCGTTGTCGTTTCCGAGGTGGCCCGTCGCCACAACCTGACCCCGCAGCAGCTGTTTGCCTGGCGACACGATGCCAAACAGGGGCGGCTGGCACTTTCGGAAGAGGCGATGTCGTTCGTTCCGGTGGTGGCCGTTGCCGACGAAGCCGGTTCATCGGTCCAGCCTCCGGCGCCGGTGACGCGACAGATCGAGATCCATCTTGGTGCTGCCGTGATCAAGGCGACCGAAGATGTGCAGGCGAAGCATCTGACCAAGGTTCTTCGCGCAGTGAAGGCTGCACTGTGATCCTGCCGGGCGGCCCGGCTCGGGTGTTTGCCGCGACCAAGCCCGTCGACTTCAGGAAAGGATTGGATGGCTTATCTGCCGTTGTCCAGGAGCAGCTGAAGCTTGACCCGTTCGGCGGCGCCATCTTTGTCTTCCGGGCGAAACGCGCTGACAGGGTGAAGATTTTGGTCTGGGATGGAACTGGTCTGACGATGATCTACAAGCGGTTGGAGGGTGCCAAATTCTCCTGGCCGCGGATCGAAGACGGCGTCATGCGCTTGTCGATGGCGCAGCTGTCGGCGCTGTTCGAAGGGCTTGCCTGGCAGCGTGTTCACAGTCGTCGGGTTGAGCGTCCGAGGGCGGCTCAATAGGCCGTGCGTCACGGTGACTCACCGACGCAATTCCTGGTCGTATCAAAGGTTTGTCTGTGTTCCTCTCCGGCCATGGTGATGGTTCCCAAGATCAACAGCATCAAGGCGCTGCCCGACGATGTCGACGCGTTGAAAGCGATCGTCCAGGCCGAGCGGGTTGAGAACGATCGCCTTCGCGCGATCATCAAGGAGTTTCAGCAGGCCCAATTCGGCTGCAGCTCAGAGAAGATCGATCCCGAACAGTTGAGGCTTGCTCTTGGGCGGATCGAACCCGCTGATGCCAAGGACGAAGCTGATGAGAAGAAGGATGACGCGACGCTGAAAGCGTCGCGCGGCAGGGACCGCCATGTCAACCGCGGGGCTCTGCCAAAACACCTTCCCCGCATCGAGAATGTCATCGATCCGACATCGACACTCTGTCCCTGCTGCAGCGGCGCCATGCATGTTATCGGCGAGGACACATCGGAACGGCTCGATGTCGTCCCGGCACAGTTCCGTGTGATCGTCACCAGGCGACCGAAATATGGTTGCCGGGCGTGCGAGAGCGCCGTTGTCCGGGCGCCGGCGCCGCCCTGGCTGATCGAAGGCGGGCTGCCGACGGAACAGCTGATCGCTCATGTGATCGTCGGCCGTTACGCCGACCACCTACCTCTTTATCGGCAGGCGCAGATCTATGCCCGACAGGGGATCGATCTCGATCGATCGACACTCGCCGACTGGATCGGCCGTGCCGCCTTCGAGCTCAGGCCGATCTATGAACGGCTGATTGAACTCCTAAAAGGGTCGGCCAAGTTGTTCATGGATGAGACCCGCGCACCTGTTCTCGAACCCGGTCTTGGCAGAACGAAGGGCGGCTTCTTTTGGGCGATGGCCAGAGACGACCGGCCATGGGGTGGTAAGGACCCGCCGGTCGTCATTTATCACTATGCGCCCGGCCGCGGCGGCGAGCATGCCCTTGCGCATCTCGCCGGCTTCACCGGCACCCTGCAGGTCGATGGCTACAAAGCCTACAATAAGCTCTGTGATCCGAACCGCGAGGGCGGCGCCATTGCGCTTGCGTTCTGCTGGTCGCATGTCAGGCGCGCCTACTACAAGATCGCGCAAAGCGGCAACGCGCCGATCGCCGAGGAAGCCCTTCTAAGGATCCAACAGCTCTACAGGATCGAAAAGGATATTCGTGGCTGCCCTCCGGATGAACGCCGCGCCGTCCGGCAAACCAGAGCTCGGCCGATCCTCGATGCACTTCACCCCTGGCTTCAGGATCAATTGGAGCGGGTGCCGTCAGGATCGAAGATCGCCAGAGCACTCCGCTATCCCCTAAATCACTGGGACGGTCTCCTGCTCTATCTCGACGACGGCAGGATCGAGATCGACTCCAACACGGTCGAGCGTTCAATCAGACCTTTGGCCCTATCGAGAAAAAATGCACTCTTCGGCTATCGGGACGCCGGCGGTGAGCGTTGGGCAATCCTCGCCTCGTTGATCGAAACGGCAAAGCTGAGCGGCATCAATCCAGAGGCCTGGCTCGCCGACGTTCTCACGCGTCTGGCAGGCGGGCATCGGATGCGCGATATCGACGATCTGCTGCCCTGGTATTGGCCATCCGCAGAACGCTTGGCGAAAGCCGCTTGATCAGCCGGCGCTCAGTCTGGCCACATCAACCTCGGCAGCCTCACTCGTGTCGGCGTAAACCTCGTCCTTGATCAACTTCGATGTCACGCTGTTCAAATAACGACGGAGCTCCTTGTCCAGCGCTTCGAACTCGGGCCATAGCACTTCGTTGCAGAACGATTGAGGAAGCCGAACCATCACCGTTGTCCGCCGCTGCCGCTTGTAGCGATAGGGATCGAGGCCGTAGCGACGACAGAGTGCCAAAAACAAGCGCCTCGACCATTCGTCACCAAGCGAAAACTGAATCTCGACCGGCGGCTCGCTCGCTTGCTGCTTCGCCAAACGCGTCCGCAGACGTTCCAGCGCAGCCTCCGCGGCATCCCGCTCACCCGGTGTCCCAGCGCCGGCATAAAGCGCCTCAATCTTGCGAAGCTTCTCCTGAAGCCCGGCCCCAATCGACATGACCATCCCCGTTCAAAAATGCCATGCCGTGAATAGCACTGATCACCGCCGGCCGGAGCCCCAACGTCAACACAAACTCAGCGTGTGATCGGAACAGCGCTTACGACATTGAAAGTGGCTGGAGGTGTTGATCTTGTATAGTCTACAAGTGCAAGCTCTGCCTCTTGTATTTCGCGACGACGTCCAACGAAAAGCGCTTGTTTTGTTGCTGACTGATTCTGTTGAATAATCCTTTGTATCTCTGAGGCAATGTGCTTTGGCGACCTACTATTATCAATCCTAGTATTCTGAAATATTTCTGGAAGATCCTTGTGGGTAACCTTGTCATCAATGACAAAAGCAGCAATTTTTTCGATTTTGCCAGCCAGGAATTGGCGTTCTGCTATTGCGACTTCCCAGTTTACCCATTCTGATCGTAACGAATTTTCACTCGCAAACAAGACGAAGAGATCTGTCTCTCTAATTCCTTTGCGAAGCGCAGTACGTAGGTCTGCTGCAGTCTCAATGTGCATTTCGTCAAACCAGACGCGGGCACGCCTGAGAAAATCTGCGACCTGTTTGACAAGGTGCTTGTCAGCCGAACTGTGAGATAGAAAGGCTTTCATATCCAATTGCCTTTTATAACCTAGAGTTTCATATACATTGCCTTCATAATCGATTTACGCGCACTCAGCAATGCTGAGACTTCCAAATGGATCTTTGATCGTCATCTCGATGTGGCGACGATTGCTGCCGCTCAGTTCAGTACGAGCCGAGGATCAGTCAATTTCGAATCGGGGAAGTGCATCGCGTCGCACAGTCTGGGAACCCGATTTCGTCCAAAAGCTACCCCCCCCCCCGTGGATGGCAGCATCCGGAACCATCATGCCAGCCTTTTAGGGGGCCGAAGTAGCCGGACGATCACCTTATCTCAGCTTCTATGGCAGACAAAACATCGCAGGCGGCAAGCGCCGCTCCACCACGCCAGAATTAGGCAAGTCCGAAAAAACCTAGAACTCGTAGGGCTCGGTCTCGTCCAGCGTCATCATGTAGCCGACCTCGGCGAGGTCGCTGGAGAGGGATGTGGTCTGGAGGGTGCCGGTGGCCCAGACCGGCTCGAACATGCCGCCGACCTCGATGCCGTCCTCACTGGTCACGTAGATGATCTGGTTGCGCGGGGGTGGCGGCACGTGGATGCAGGCGCCGACATAGGGGACCAGGAGGAATTCCTTGACGGTGGTGTTTTCGAAATCCAGCGGCAGGACATAGCCCGCGATTCTGACCTGGACGTCGTTATAGTCGGTGACCACACCGGCCTGATCGAAGATGCCCGGTATCGCCGGCACCATGCCATGCTGGACCACCCCGCCGAGCTGGGGGTCATAGGCCTGATTTGCGGGCGTCTGGTCATCCTCCAGCGTGTCGTCGCCGAAGACCAGATCTTCCGGCTGCACGGGCTGCGGCGGCATGAGATCGGGCCAGGCGATCTCCACCGGGTCCTTGGCGGCAAAGGCGGAGGCGGCGCCAAAAGCCGTGAACGCGGCAACAGCCAGCAATCCGGCAAAACGCGACATCATCGGGCGATCCTCCGCTTCAGGTCCGCACCATCATACCGTCGGCCAGGGACAAACGATAGGCGCGAAGGGCAGGCAACAGGCCTGCCAGCAAGCCGGCGACGACAATCGCCAGGAGCGACAGCAGCTCGCGGGTGGTCAGCCAGCCAATCTCCAAATAGAGCCCGAACTCGGCATCGACCAGGGGCCGGATGATCACGAGCGCGAGATAAAGCAGGATGACGCCGAGACCGGCACCCAGCAGCCCGAGCAGTCCCGCCTCCGCCACCAGGAGGCCAAGCACGGTCCGGGGCCGCGCGCCCACGGAGCGAAGGATCGCCATCTCGCGCCTGCGCTCGTTCAAGGTGGCAAGCACCATGGTCACCATGCCGAGCAGCGCCGTCACGACCACCATGATCGACACCGCACCGAGCGCCGTTTCCGCCGTGCCGATCAGTCCCCAAAGCTCCTGCAGCGCCGCACCCGGCAGGATCGCGGACAGGGGCTCCACGGTGTAGGTGTTGATGGCACGCTGCAGCTTGAAGGTGGAGAGCTTGGATTTCAGCCCGACAAACGCCGCCGTGATCGCGTTCGGCGTCAGGTCCATGGTGCGGACTTCCTCCGCCGAGACCGCCTGCCCCGGGATCTGCGCCCCGCTTTGCCAGTCGATATGGATCGCCTCGATCGCCTCCAGACTGACATGCACCGTGCGATCCACGGGCGTCCCCGTCTTGTCGAGGATGCCCGCGACCACGAAGGGCTTGTCGTCATGCTCGGCAAGGCCGACCTCGCCGAGGCCATGGGCGACCACGATCGCATCGCCGAGCGTGTAGCCGAGCGTCGCCGCCACATCCGAGCCGACCACCGCGTCGAACAGATCGTCGAACGGCTTTCCCGCCTCGAAGGTCAACCGCCGGTCCCGGCGATAACGGTAATGCTCGAAGTAATCCCGGCTCGTCCCCATGACCCGAAAGCCGCGGTGGCTGTCCCCGAGAGACACCGGCACGATCCACTCCACCGCCTCGTCGGCGGCGATGTCCCGGTAGCTCTCATAGGTCATGTTGTTGGTGGCATTGCCGATCCGAAAGACCGAATAGAGCAGGAGCTGCAGATCGCCGCTGCGAGCGCCGACGATCAGATCCGTGCCGGAGATCGTGTTGGCAAAGCTGCTGCGCGCCCCGTTCCGCACCTTCTCGACGCCGAGCAGCAGCATCACGCTCACCGCAATTGCCAGCACGGTCAAAAGCGCCGTCACCCAGCGGTTCAGCAAGCTCTTCCAGGCCAACCTCAAAATAATCATGGTGCTGCCAGCACCTGGGGAACTTGGACCTTGTCTAGATCGACGATCCGATCGAACTCGGGGGCAAGCGTCTCGTCGTGGCTGACCATAACCACCGTGGTGCCGGCGACTTCCGCCTCGCTGAACAGCAGCTCCAGGAAATGCCGTTGGTGCTTGCGATCGAGCGCCGAGGTCGGCTCATCAGCTACCAGAATCTCCGGCCGACCGATCAGCGCCCGCGCCGCCGCCACCCGCTGCTGCTGCCCGACACTCAAGCGGGCGGCCGATTGCCGGGATAAAGTGTCGGGGTCCAGACCCAGCCTGGCCAGGAGGCGGCGCGCCTCGGCGTCGACCGAAGACGAGCCCTCCAACGCCCGCTGGCGACGCTTCGTCGAAAAGGACAGCGGCAGCAGCACATTGTCGATCACGGAGAGATAGGGCAGCAGATTGAACATCTGAAAGATGATGCCGACATGCTCGACCCGGAAGCGATCGCGCGCCGCCGCATCGAGCGTGCCGAGATCGGTATCGAGCACGCGGACCCTGCCCTCATCCGGCGTGACGATCCCGCAAAGCAGGCTGAGCAAGGTCGACTTGCCGCTGCCGCTCGGCCCGATCAGGAGCAGTTTTTCCGAACGGGCAACATGAAAGGCTTCAATCCCCAAGGCGAAGCCTTGCGGTCCAGGCCAGCGGAAGCGGACGCCGTCCATTTGGGCAACGTTGGTGACGGCGTCCGCCCGAGGCTCCGTCAAAGTCCCCGCCGTGACCGCATCACTCACATGATGCCCTGGAGGTCCACCACCGGCGCATCCCGCTCGACTTCGTAGCTGGTCTGCCCTTTCTCGCTGATAACCGTCACGTCGACCTCTTCGGAACCGGCGAAGGCCTCGAAGAACGCGGCGAAATCCATGCCATCCAACGCATCGGGCGCACTGCAATTCATGGCGTATTCGGCATGGAACTCATTGTGCGCCTCGCCCTCATCGTGCCCATGCCCGGCATGCTCTTCATGTTCATGCTCATCATGTTCGGCATGCTCCTCGCCGTCCTCATGGTGCTCATGCTCAGCGTGCTCTTCGTCGTGATGCTCGTGATCAGCATGGACCTCGTCGCCGTGCTCGTCATGGTGCTCCTCGCCCATGATGTGGACCGCGGCGGTCTCGACCACGCAGCCGGCCGCATCGGCGAAACCGAACAGCGTCAGGGGCTCGCCGAGCGTCACTTCCGCCTGCTCGACCACCGCCATATCCTCCGCGGACTTGGCCTCATGCTCGAATCCGACGATATCGGCGCCGGGCGCGATCAGTTCCATCTCGACCCGATCACCCTCGATCGCGACATTCAGCGCGCTGTGCCCGTGCTCATGCGCCCCAAGCTCACGCTTCTCGCCCTCGGCCAAAACGGGCAGCGCCACAAGCGACACCAGCGACACGGCGATCCCAACCTCTTTCTTCATGACGGCCTCCGTTGCGTCTCTAAATCGAGGAAAAAGCGATATAATATTACGTTACAATGGATAGCAAGATCGAATGAAACCACTCGTCGACAGCTGGATCTACCGATCGAGCTTGCCTCGCCGTCATAGGCCAGGGCCGATCAGGCGCTCACCTGACACGCCAGCAGCGACGTCGCCAGCGCGGCCATCACTACCGAACGCATGATGCACTCCTTCATCGCCCAGTCTCATACCGGACGTTACCACGCATTAGCGAAGATCCGCTCGGCCATAGCAAGCTGTGCTCGCCGCCCTTAGAGCGTACCAAGATATGATGTGCGACCGAGAACGCCCTGGCGGCGCCAACGGCTCAGTGCAGGCTGACTGGCGTCTGGAAGGCTTCGGGCTTCACGGCGAGGACGCCGCACTGCACCGCCTCGAGAACGGTCTCGGCGGCCGTGCCGATCAAAAGGCCGGGAATACCGGTCCGGTTCACGGTGCCCATGACGATAAGATCGACATCGCGCAGGCCAACCTGCCTGACGATTTCCTGTTGGGGCAAGCCGCGCGGCAGGACAAGTTCGTGATCGATCTCGCTCAAAGGATATCGCTGAAGCAGCGCGGCAACGGCATCGCGATGCATGTCTTCATGCTTCTCAAGGATAGCCTCGCGGGTCGCCGGCGGCGTTTCGGACAAGAGCGTGTCGCGATCGTTGCCGATGACGTCCCAGACATGAACGATGTCGAGGCCGCCTTTGGTCATCCGAGCGAGCGACGTCGCCAGATCCATGATCTTGATGTTCAGCCCATCTTTGGCGGGCGCGTCCATCTTGGGATCGACTGCCGCCAGGATTCTGCCATAAGGCACGGTCTGTCCCGGTTTGACGATCCAGACGGGACAGGGGCATTTCCGAATCAAATGGGTCACTGTGCTGCCGAAGAAGACGGACTGAACCACGCTTCCACCCTCGGCGCCGGCAATCACCAGGTCGTGACGCTTTTTGAGAACCTGCTTGATGATCTCCAGGAACGGCATGCCGACCAGCACATGAGCCTCGACATTTTCGACCGAGTCGGCACGGATCGCCGGCACGAGACGCTGCAAACGCCGCTCCCGCTCCTTGACGCTGTTGAAGGAGTAACGCCCCTCCTCCACCAGATCGACCACCGTCAGCTTCGCTTCATTTGCCCTGGCAAGCATCATCGCTTGATTGAGCGCATCCTCCGCACCGATGCTGCCGTCATAGACGGCAAGAATGTCCTTGAATCGTTTCATGATCGCTCCTGCCGGTCACACATAGACAAATGATGGCGGTCTCGCGCATCGATGGCGCCTCGCCTCAAACCGATGCGACGATGGTCGTCCCGTCCTGATAGCCGGCGAGCGTGCAGGTTTCGGCTGGCATGGCTTCGCGATTCTCGCTTTCAACCTCACCGACGACTTCAAGCGTCCCGTCGAGCATGTCCTTCATGCTCTGGTGACATTCCGAGTGCGCGAGGCCGATCGATGGCGACAACAACACAGCCGCGACGATCGCTCCGGCCGAAAACAACAGTTTCATGATGGCTCTCCCACTGGTCTCGCTTTCATAATTGACGGTGGGGAGCTGAAACTTCCATTCGATTATGATGAAAGGATTGATCGTTATTTTCTATCAATGTAACGGTGGCTGCCGGGCGTGCTGTTGGCGCCATCGGTTTCCCAGCCCGGCTATTCAGGCGTTTAGAGCGACCGCCGAAACCGCAGAAAGACCGGCTTTCTGCCTGCCTTTCTCGCCTTTTCCTCATAGCGCGTCGCCGGCCAGTCCGCCGGGCGTTCCCGCCAGTCGGCAGACCGTTCCGCAAGCCACGCGAAGCGGCCATCGGCAAGTGTCGAAAGGAGCATCGGACGCGCGTAGCTCATGATGTCGGTAGCGAGGCGAAGCTCACCGCCCGGCTTCAGACTTCGCGCCATATCCCCGATCGTCTCGGAATTGACGATCCGGCGCTTGTGATGACGGGTCTTCGGCCAGGGATCGGGAAACAGAACGAAAATCCGATCGAGAGATGCGGCCGGCAGCGCCCTCAGCAGCAGCCGGGCATCGTCGATCACCACACGCACATTGTCCGCATCCCCGATCAGCGACAGCAACCGGGCAACACCGTTCACATAAGGCTCGCAGCCGATGAGCAGTGCATCCGGGTTCGCGGCGGCCTGTGCCGCCAAATGCTCCCCACCACCAAACCCGATCTCCAGCCAGCAGCGCTGGCGGGCTTGGCTTTGGACCTCGCCTGGGGGGATGGGGCTTCCGTCCTCCGGAATGCGGATCTGCAGTTCCGGCAGGCGCTCTTCCAAGAGGCGCTTTCGCGCCGGCCGGATGCGATGGCTCTGCCGCCGCCCGTAGATCCGTCGCTGGACGGTGCGCCCGCCAGCCCCAATGTATCTATCAGTCTCCACGGCCGTCATGACAGCCCGCATACCACCGAATGAGTCACCAACCCCAAGTCAACGTCGGCGGCCGCGCCGCCCGCTCACAAAGAGGCGGTGCGCAGGTCGCGGACCAGATCGGTCTTTTCCCAGGAGAAACCGCCGTCCGCCTCGGGCTCGCGGCCGAAATGGCCGTAGGCTGCGGTGCGCGCATAGATCGGCTTGGAGAGGCCGAGATGCTCGCGGATGCCGCGCGGCGAGAGGTCCATCAGCTCCATCAGAGCGTCGCCGAGCTTCTTCTCGTCCACCTGCCCGGTACCCTGCGTGTCCACGTAGAGGGAGAGCGGCTTGGAGATGCCGATGGCGTAGGAAAGCTGGATCAGGCAGCGTTCGGCAAGCCCGGCAGCCACCACGTTCTTCGCAAGATAGCGCGCCGCGTAGGCAGCCGAGCGGTCGACTTTGGTCGGATCCTTGCCCGAGAACGCGCCGCCGCCATGGGGGGCTGCACCGCCATAGGTGTCGACGATGATCTTCCGACCGGTAAGGCCGGCATCGCCGTCGGGGCCGCCGATCACGAAATTGCCAGTCGGGTTCACATAGAACTCGCTCTCCGGGCACATCCAGCCGCCGGGAAGGGCTTCGAGCACATAGGGACGAACGGCTTCACGCACCTCTTCCTGGGACATGCCCACCTTATGCTGGGTCGAGACCACCACAGAGGTCGCCGCCACCGGCTTGCCGTCGACATAGCGAAGGGTCACCTGGCTCTTGGCGTCCGGTCCGAAATAGGTGGCCTCGCCGGAATGGCGGGCGTTGGCCATGAATTGCAGGATGCGATGGGACAGCTGGATCGGGGCCGGCATCAGCTCCGGCGTCTCGTTGCAGGCATAGCCGAACATGATGCCCTGATCGCCCGCCCCCTCGTCCTTGTTGTCGCCGGCATCGACGCCCATGGCGATGTCGCTGGACTGCTCATGGAGGAGAATGTCGACTTTGGCATCGGCCCAATGGAAGCCTTCCTGGGCATAGCCGATATCCTTGACCGCGTTGCGCGCCAGCTTCTCGATGTCGGTATGGGTGACGCCGTTACCGCCACGCACCTCGCCGGCGATGACGATCCGGTTGGTGGTGCAAAGCGTCTCCGCGGCGACACGCGCGCCCGCGTCGCCCGTGAGGTAGGCGTCGACGATCGCATCGGAAATTCGATCGCAGACCTTGTCCGGATGCCCCTCGGCGACGGATTCACTCGTGAACAGATACTCAGCATTACCCATGGAGACTTCCTCTCGTCACCTTCGTTCCAGCACTTCACAGATGGTGGCCGCCGATGCCGCACGGCACGCTTGCGATGAGCGCTCTTCCGTTGAATGTAAGATTTAAGGTGCCAGTTTTATGGCACAAGACCGCTTTGTCTGGCGGATATGGCCATCACAGGTCAAGAGAATTGACGGCAAATGTTGCATTTGACAAGCGATCAATCGTTGGAAACCTCCAGAACCGCCTCTGGATTGCCGAGCGCCTTCGCCAGCTCGAACAGACGCTTCCTGACCTGGCTGTCGTTGATCCGGTAATAAGCTCGTATCAGCTCCAGGGTCTCGCGGCGCTCGAGCAGGAGGGTTCCTTCCTGGCCGTTTTCGAAGCGTTCGGCTTCGTCGGCAAGGCCGGCGAGCGGCCGCTGCATGCCGCCCGACAGACGGCTGCCGACCATGTCGTCGAAGAAAAACGAGACGGGCACGTCCAGGATCTGCCCAAGTTCGTAGAGCCTCGACGATCCAATGCGGTTGACGCCGCGCTCATATTTCTGGACCTGCTGAAAGGTCAGGCCGAGCAAATCGCCAAGCCGCTCCTGACTCATGCCCAAAAGCGTGCGCCTCAGTCTCAGCCTTTTGCCCACATGGACGTCGATCGGATTGGGTTTGGCTACCATCGGTCGGCGTTCACCATCGAAAGACGAGGCTCGAACCGCCAGCGGACGACCGTCAACCGTGGATCGGCCTTCCAGCGAGCGCTATCTAAACTTTACGTATCTATTTTTTAAAAGTTTTTCAATCATAAAGATCAAAACAATCGCCACTGCCACCGTTGAGAGAATTGCCATCAAAGGTTGCCGTGCATAATAGGTGGGCCGCTCCAGCGCCATCGGCAGGGGCGCATCGAGCACACCCGTCTCACCGAGATCGAGGCGATCGCGCACCCTGCCGTGGGCGTCGACCACCACCGAAATCCCGGTATTGGCGTTCCTCACGAGAGGCAGGCCCTCCTCGATCGCCCGCATGCGCGCCATCGCCAGATGCTGATACGGCCCGGAGCTTCGACCGAACCAGGCGTCGTTGGTGATGTTCAGGAGCCAGGCCGGCCGTTGCCCATCGAGGGCGACGTCGGCGGTGAAGATCGCCTCGTAGCAGATCAGCGGGCTGAACGGCGGGAGATCCCCAACCTCGAGGGTTACCGGTCCATCGCCCGGCTGGAAGTCGATCGTACCAGCAGTGATCTTCTTCAGTCCGATCCTGGATAACACCTCGCGCCAGGGAAGAAATTCGCCGAACGGCACCAGCCTGTGTTTGTCGTAGATCGCCTCGATCTCGCCTCGATCGTTCAGGGCGCCCAAGCTGTTCCAGGCGCGTTTCGGCTCGTTTTCGAGATCGAAGCGATTAAAGCCGGTGATGACTTGGCCACCCACCGGCGTGACATCCGCGACGATCTCGCGCGCCACCGGGTCTTCGTCGAGCACATAGGCGCTTGCGGTCTCGGGCCAGATGATGTGGGTCGGCGGCGCGGTGCCGTCAGCCGGCGGCATCACGGAAAGATCGAGATGCCGGCGGAAACTCTCGGCACGAAGCTCGGGATCCCATTTGTGATGCTGCGCGATGTTCGCCTGCACCAGACGGAGCCGGATATCCGGATGATCCGCCGCTTCGCCGCCGGCGAGGCGAAGACCGCCGCCGATCGCGAGGACACCAAGCAGCAGGATCGCGACACCCGGCCCAAGCCAGCGCGCACGCCCTTCCCCGACCATCAGTGTCAGACAAAGAGCGCCCACCAGAACAGCGATCAGGCTTAGCCCGTAGATGCCGACAAAGGCCGCAACCTGACTGATCGGCAAGATGGCGATCCAGACATTGCCGATCTGGTTCCAGGGAAAGCCCCAGAGAAACTGCGCGCGCAGCCATTCGCCGGCGATCCAGGCCAGCGCCAGCGCTAACGCCTGGGCGAACGGGTGACGAGGCCGGAGCAGGCCGAAGATGAGGGCGGCAATCGCCGGGAAGACGGCCATGACCGCGCAAAGGAGCAGCACGGCCGGCAGCGCCAGGGCGCCGAATTTCTCGGCATCGGTAAAGAAGGCGATCGCGATCCAGTAAAGGCCGACCACGAAATGGCCGAGGCCGAACCACCAGCCGAGCATGAAAAACTCGCGCCGATGCCGGGCGTCGGCCAATAGCAGCAGCCAGAGCGCAAAACCGACAAGGCCCGGCAGCACATGAAGCGGCGGCAAAGCGAGGGCGGCGAAAGCTCCCGACAGAAGCGAGGCCAGGATGGGACGGCGCCTGATCAGCGCCAGCCAGGATGGAGATGCCGCGACATCTGCCTTGGCGGCGGCCTTGTCGGCGAGGAGACCGGCCATCGGTCAGCCCGCCCCGGCTTTGGTTGTCCCTTTCGCGGCTGTCCCCTTGGCAGCGCCGGCCGCCGTCTGACGGATCAGCAGGCGCTTCACCCGCCGCGGGTCGGCGTCCAGCACCTCGAATTCGATGCCGCCAGGATGGCGCACGATCTCGCCGCGCGCCGGCACGCGGTCGAGAAGAGTGAAAATCAGCCCGCCGAGCGTGTCGACGTCCTCGCGCCGATCGGGCTCGAGCAGCTCCAGGTTCAGATGCTTTTCCAGATCCTCGACCTCAACCCGTCCATCGGCTTCGAGCGTGCCGTCGGGACGTTCGGTCAGGCTCGGCGGCAGGATCTTGTCGTGCTCGTCCTGGATCTCACCGACGATCTCCTCCACCAGATCCTCGATGGTGACCATGCCGTCCGTGCCGCCATATTCATCGACCACGATGGCCATATGGGTGCCCGTGTCGCGCATCTTCATCAGAAGATCGAGCACCTTCATCGACGGCGGCACGAACAGAAGCTCGCGCAAAATGGCCTTGAGTTTGAAATGCTTGCCGTCACCCCAGAACGGCAGGAGATCCTTCAGGTGGACCATGCCGGCGACATCATCGAGCGTATCGCGCACCACCGGCATGCGCGTATGCGTGCTTTCGCGCATCGCCGAAATCACATCGTCCAGCGTCGCGGTGTTATCGACGGTCTTGATGTCGGAACGCGGCACCATCACGTCCCAGAGCTGCAGCTCGCCAAAGGACAGCGCGTTCAGCAGGATCGCACGCTCTTCTTCGCTGAATTCCGGCGCGCTCTGCTGATCGTCTGCTTCGTTTTCCTCGATCAGCTCTTCCAGCGTTTCACGCAGCGAATGGCCATCGCCATTGCGCTTCTTGACCAGACCACGCAACCGCGACAACAGGGCGGGAATCAGCTGGGAGCGCTCATCGCGCTGGTCGGTATCCGTCATATCGGTCACGGCTGAACGCTCATGACGGCCACGCTCGAAGCGGGCCGATCCGATTCGCCTGGGCCGGCTGTCTGGTCATAGGGAGCGGCGATGCCAAGCTCCTTCAGAATTTCCGTCTCCAGCCCCTCCATCACCTCCGCCGCCCGATCGTCGCCATGATCGAAACCGAGCAGATGTAAGCTGCCATGCACCAGCAGATGGGCGAAGTGGTCGAACGCCGTCTTGCCGAGATCCTCCGCTTCCGCCAACACGCGATCGATGCTGATCGCGATGTCACCGAGCAGAACCGGCCCCGGCGGTGCACCCTCGCGAGCTTCACCTTCAAGCAGATCGAGACCAGGAAAGGACAGCACGTTGGTTGGCCGATCACGTTCTCGATAGGTGGCGTTCAACGAACGCACCTCCCGGTCGTCGGTCAAGAGCAGGCTGACTTCGCCTCCCTTTAGCCACGGGGTCACGGCCGCCCTATCGAGGGTCGCGCGGACGATGCGTTCGGCCAGCGGTTCGAGCGCCTCGCCCGTGCGACCCTCGAATGCGTTACGCCAGGCTGCGCTGGCGACAGTCAGAGCGACCGTCGGTGATCCGTCACTATCCATCGTTTCGGGGGCTGTTGAGGGGAGAGGGCGATGATGAGTTCAGCCATCACCGTCTTCTTGCCGGGCCGATCGGCCCGCTTGGCCTGACGCGTCCATGGTTGGCCGCCGATAGGCATTGATGATCTTGGACACAAGCGGATGGCGCACCACGTCCTTGTCGGTGAAATGCACCATGCCGACATCCTTGAGGCCGTCGAGCTTGGCGACCGCATCGTCGAGGCCGGATTCCGCGTCGAGCGGCAAATCATGCTGCGCCGGATCTCCAGTCACCACCATGCGCGAATTCTCGCCGAGCCTGGTCAGAAACATCATCATCTGCGCAGGGGTGGTGTTCTGTGCTTCGTCCAGAATAACGAAGGCGTTCGACAAGGTGCGGCCGCGCATGAAGGCGAGCGGCGCCACTTCGATGGCCCCACTTTCCAACCGGGTCGCAAACTTGCCTTCGGGCAGCATATCCTGCAACGCATCGTAAAGAGGACGAAGGTAAGGATCGACTTTATCCTTCATATCGCCTGGTAGGAAGCCCAAACGCTCGCCGGCTTCGACTGCAGGGCGTGACAGAACCAGTCGATCGACCATGCGCCGGCGCAGAAGCGATGCACCCATGGCCACCGCGAGATAGGTCTTGCCGGTACCGGCGGGGCCGAGACCGAAGACCAGATCGTACTTCTGCATCGCCTGGATATAGCGGGACTGGTTGGGCGAGCGTGGACTGATACGCTTTCTCTCGGTCTCGATCAGCTCGTCCTGGCCGCGAAAGCCCCTTTTACCCTGCCCCTTCTCCGGCGCCTCACCGCCCACCACCATGCGGATCGCCGCATCCACCTCGCTCTTGCTCAGATCGATGCCCTGCTGCAGACGGTGGTCGAGGTCGTTGAGCACGGCTTTGGCCTGCGCGATCTGATCGGCGGCGCCGGAGATGGTGACCTCGTTGCCACGGGCCACCAGAGTCGCCGGGATGTGCTGCTCGATCTGGGCAAGATGCTCGTGATGCCGGCCGAACAACAGGGCGCAGCGGCCATTGTCATCGAAGGTGAGAGTGCTGCTGTCGACGTCCAGGGATGCGGGAACGGGTTTCAGGCGCGTCTCTCCACTGCCGAAGGTTCCGGCGAAACACGCCAGCCATCCGCAGGAAGCGGAAACGCAGGCCGACCGCCCAGGCTGTGGGCATGATGCGCGATGATGTCGACCTCGACGAGATCACCGATCGTCTCGCCGCTGGTCTCGACATGCACCGCCTGCAGATAAGGACTCTTGCCCACCAGTTGCCCTTGATGCCGTCCCGGCCGCTCCAGAAGAACGGGCAGACGCCGACCGACGGTGTTGCGATTGAAGTCGTCGGCCTGACTGTTGAGGAGCGCCTGCAGCCTGGCGAGCCGCTCGCTCTTCACCTCGTCCTTAACCTGCTTTTTCTGATTGGAAGCAGGTGTGCCGGGACGCGGGCTGTATTTGAACGAGAATGCCTGTGCGAAACCGACGCGCTCGACCAGTTTCATGGTCGCCTCGAAATCATCGTCGCTCTCTCCTGGAAAGCCGACGATGAAGTCGGAAGAGAGTGCCAGATCAGGGCGCGCGTCTCTGAGACGGTCGACCATACGCAGGTAGCTGTCCGCATCATGCTGTCGGTTCATGGCCTTCAAAACACTGTCCGACCCACTTTGGACCGGTAAATGTAAAAAAGGCATTAACGATGACAGTTTTGCGTGCGCCTCGATCAGATCGTCGGCCATGTCGCGCGGATGTGATGTGGTGTAACGCAGCCGCTCGAGCCCGTCGATCTCGGCGAGCGCTCGAAGGAGACGGGCAAGAGACCAGCTTTTCCCCTCCAGCCCTTCGCCATGATAGGCGTTGACGTTCTGGCCGAGGAGGGTGATTTCCTTCGCCCCCGCCGCGACCAGGCGCTTCGCTTCCGTGATCACATCAGCGGCGGACCGGGACACCTCGGCACCGCGCGTATAGGGCACGACACAAAAGGTACAGAACTTGTCGCACCCCTCCTGCACCGTCAGAAAAGCGCTGACCAGCTGACCCTGCTCGATCTCGCCTGGGAGGAGGTCGAACTTGCTCTCCAGCGGAAAGTCGGTGTCGAGGATCGCACCCTCGCTGCGAGCCCGGCGGTGCAGCATCTCAGGCAGACGGTGATAGGTCTGCGGCCCGACCACCAGGTCCACGAAGGGGGCTCTCTCCAGCATTGCCTCGCCTTCAGCCTGGGCGACGCAGCCGGCGACGCCGATGGTAAGATCGCCGCCCCGCTCGCGCCTGTCATCGCGCATGCGACGCAGCCGTCCAAGTTCGGAATAGACCTTCTCGGCCGCCTTCTCACGGATGTGGCAGGTGTTCAGAATGACGAGATCGGCATCTTCCGCGCGATCGGCCCGGCCATAGCCATGCCGTGCCAGCAAGGAGGCCATGCGGTCGCTGTCATAGACGTTCATCTGACAGCCATAGGTCTTGATGAAAAGCTTCTTGGTCACGTGACGTCGACCGCTACCGTCAAAATGGAACCCAAGAACGACTCACTTTGATGATGCATCAGCGCCAATCGATTGCCATGTTATGACCGATTACAAACCGCGACCGGCGACACGCTGCCAGTCTTTCCTTTATGGGAAGCCACCCGGCCCTCGTCAAGGCGAGTGAGCATGCCGATCCGGCTCTCTGGATCGACAAGAAATCGGCCGGCTTGATGCCGGCCGTTCCAACGATCGATGACGGTAGATTGGGAACCATCGGAGGGGCGCGAAACGAACTCCGATCGGCGTCCCTAGGCAGCGCCGCGCCTGCCGCGGCCCGAGCTCCGCTTGGTGCCGAGGCCAATCTTCTTGGCAAGATCGCTGCGCTGCTGCGCGTAGCTCGGCGCCACCATCGGATAGTCGTCAGGAAGTCCCCAGCGCTTCCTGTACTCTTCCGGCGTCATGTCATAGCGCGTCTTCAGATGCCGTTTCAGCATCTTCAACTTCTTGCCGTCTTCCAGGCAAATAATATATTCCGGCGTCACCGACTTCTTGATAGCAACAGCGGGCTGCGGCTTCTCAGGCTGCTGCGGCTCGGGGTTCGGCGACAATGTGTTCAGACTGCCATAGACTTTCTGAATCACCTCGGGCAGATCACTAACGGCAACAGTATTGTTGGAAACGTGGGAGGCCACAATTTCCGTCGTCAGAGCAAGAAGCTCGTTTTGGCTTAACTTTTCGGTCATAACGTTCCGCGCCTTTTTCCAAGCAGATTGTTAATTCTGATCAAGAATATATTTAAACTTTTTACTTCTGCAAGAGCTTTATCGAAGTTTTCTTTAAAGGAGGCAAGACGCCATGAAAAAAGCCCAGTACAGCTTGGATATCACCAACGATATCTGTCCCATTACCATGGTGAAGACAAAACTTCTGCTGGAAGACATGGCTGTCGGCGAAATTGCGACCATTCGGCTGAATTCTGGCGAGCCTTTAGAAAATGTGCCCCGTACTTTGCGCGACCAAGGTCACGACGTCCTAGAACTTGAGCCAGAAGCTGCAGGCAGCACCGTTCACCGTCTAGTGGTAAAAAGAGGGCCTGATCGCTTTTAAGTCCATTGAAGTGAGTTTTGACTTCTGACTTTCGGTTTCGTCCATATGAAAGATCACCCGTCCGACGTCAACAATGATCATCAATAAAAATCAACGTCAGCGACAAGCTTGCAATGTCGGGCGCGGCAGATCTTCGCCGGTGAGTTCGGAGCGCATGGTATAGGCGCTCATCCGGCTGCCGTCCGGTCGCTGATAATAGCCCTCACGCCGGCCGACTTCGACGAACCCGAAGGAGCGATAAAGGCTTTGCGCCGAGTGATTGTCAGCGGCGACCTCGAGAAACATCGCATTCGCGCCGATACGCTGACAGCGCTCCATGCAGTCGCGCAGCAAGACAGCACCGATCTGCCGGCGGCGATAGCTCGGGCCAACGCCGATCGACAAAAGCTCACCCTCGTCGCGTATCACGCGGCAAAGCGCGAAGCCGACGCCGCGCATGCCGTCAATGCCGGAGAGATTGCCCTCGAACAACCGGGCCAGCAGGCCGAACCCGCCGGGCAGAGCCAGGAGATGGGCGAGGTCAGCTCTACTCCAGGCATCATCGAAGCAGCTCTGATGCAGCCTCGCCAGCCGGCCGAGGTCGAAGGGTCCGACCGTTTTGATGCTGATCGTCGGCCGACGGTTCAGAGCAAGCATATCAGGCCCGGACCTCAGATATGGCAGCCGTCGGGATCAGTGGCGACGGCGGCACGGCATCCGGCTCTCGAACATAGAGCGGCTTGAGTTCGGAACCGGGAAACGGCTTCTCGCCCCTCAAAAGACGGACCACCGCCGCGCGCGCGACGCCCGCTGCATCGATTGTTGCCGCCTCGATCGACCGAACGTCGGCTGTGTTTGAAAACCCTCGGGTCACCAGGCCAGACCCACTGCCCGCCAAGCACCAGCGCCCACCTTCGAGTTCCGCAGCAACCACCGCCGGTGCACGCGCCGCGATCTCGGACAACGGACAACCGTCGGCCGAAAACGCCTGTGCATAGACCTCACCGCGCCGGGCATCCAACGCCACCATCAAGGGGCGATCGGGCGCGTCGATATCCAGGCTCGCCGCGAGCGCTTCGTGGCTGGTCACCGCGAGCACGGGGAGTTCGGCGGCCAGGGCAAGACCGCGGACAAGCGCCACACCACTTCTGATCCCGGTGAAACTCCCAGGCCCACGATTGATCGCGATGATCTCTAGATCGGCATAGCGAGCACCCTTATGCTGCAACAGCCTCTCGATCGCCGAGATCAATTGGTCGGCCTTGCCGGACTCCGGCCCCAGGCTCTCCTGTCCGATCAGTTCGATAGCTCCGTCGGCGCGCGTTACCTGTCCGATACCATCCCCAAGCCCGGAG
The DNA here is from genome assembly GCA_039028235.1 of Pseudomonadota bacterium. Classification (GTDB taxonomy): domain Bacteria; phylum Pseudomonadota; class Alphaproteobacteria; order Geminicoccales; family Geminicoccaceae; genus JANQPX01. Next base: position 2,235 of record JBCCIN010000031.1, on the reverse strand, counting down.
CTCGACCGCCACAAGGCAGCAGATGCGCTTCGATCCGCACTGTCGATAGCAAGGCCGAGCACCCGCTTCCCCCTTGGCGCCTACTCGATCGGACGGACTTCGCTGACCTCAGGCACGTAGTAGCGAAGAAGATTCTCGATGCCATTCTTGAGCGTGATAGTCGAGCTCGGACATCCGGCGCAAGCACCCCGCATATGCAGATAGACGATGCCACGCTCAAAACCGTGAAAGATGATGTCGCCGCCATCCTGCGCCACCGCCGGCCTGACCCGCGTATCGATCAATTCTTTGATCTGCTTGACAATTTCGTCGTCATCCTCATTGGCGCTGGCCACATCCAGACCAAGATCGGCATCCGGCGAAATCACCGGATCGCCGGATTTGTAATGCTCCATCAACGCGCCAAGCACGGCCGGTTTCAACGCATACCAGTCCTGCCCCTCGGCTTTGGTGACGGTCACGAAATCGCGACCGAGAAAGACACCGGTCACCCCGTCCACAGAAAAGACGCGCTTGGCCAGCGGCGAACTCTCACTCGCTTCAGCCTCGGTGAAGTCGGCCACCCCATCCGACATGACCTCTCGGCCCGGCAGAAACTTCAGAGTCGCCGGATTCGGCGTCTGTTCGGTCTGAATGAACATGAAGGAACCTCCAGGGACATCACGCCGAATGCGCGACTCCCAATGCAAACATGGCTCATACGAGCATCCTCTTCAAGGCAACAAGAGCTTCAACATCGACCAGTCGCGGCTTGTATAACTACTTCAGGAGAATATTCGAGATCTCCTTCAGCTGCGTGCGCGCTCTCAGCAGATAGAAGCCCTGAGCTGCCAGGTGGCTAGGACGAATCTGACTGTCCGGCGACCCGTTCATCACCACCCAGGGCTGCAACGTCGCCGACTCCTCAAGGCTCTTCAAGGTCAAGCGCCAGGCATTGCGCAGCCCCTTCTCCTCGATGACATCGCCGAAATCCTCCTGCATCGCGCGCATCAGGAGATAATAGGCGTAGAGCCGACCTTTGTTGGCGTAGAACAGATTATCCGCCTGAAAGTCGAGCCAGTTGGTCGCCTGCTCCTCGATATGCCGGCTGATCCCAGCGGAAGCGCTGCCGATATCCGACGTGATGCGATCGATCAGGGTCTGCAGATTGTCGGACCGTGTTTCGAACTGAGCATCGCCATCGGCCACCCGCTGATTATATTGTCGAAGCGAGCGCATCCCCTGGCCATATTGCTTCTCCGAGGGTGCCGTCGGCGCCCACCAGGACACATTCGGATTGTAGATCCAGACGTCGGGCGGATAGGAGAGGTAGCCCGCCGCTGCCTTGGCTTCCGGATCTTCCGAGCTCGACCCGCGCGTCCGCGCGATCTCGTCTCGAAGCTCCGAGGTGAACCGAAAGAGTGCGGTCAGAATGCCCTGCTGAAAATTCGGCATGTTGTCGAGCAAATAGCCCGGCATGAAGAATGGATCGTTGGACACCCAGCGATAGGTCTCGGTCTCGCGCTCGATCAGATCCGCCGCCAGCGCCACGGTCACGCTACCACCGTCAGGCGCCGTACTCGGCTGGCCGAACTCGATATCGTCATCCACCTTGGTCAGCCAGATCATGCCGCCGACATAGTAGACGATCACCAGCCCGATCAGGACGACAGGAACGAGACCAAGCGTCCTTAAGCTCGGCACGCGCCAACGCCGCGGGGCGGCGGTCGCGGACGCTGTCGCGGCGCCCGGTTGTTCAGGCGGTGTTTCAGATTTCGGCGCTGGCTGCTCGCCCGAGCCGGGGGCGTTGGATGGTATGGAAGACTCGGCCACGGCGTTTCCTTTCCTCCGCTCAACGCGGCAGAAAACCGACCCCGGCGCGCCGTTCAGCGCGTCAGGAATCCGACAATGTCGTAGATCTTGGCAATGTTATCGGACGCGATGGCTTCCGCCTTTTCCGCACCCCGCTTCAAGATCCCCTCGATCTCCCCCCGGTCATCCATCAACCGCCGCATCTCCGCCGTCATCGGCTCGAGCTTGGCAACGGCCAAGTCCGACAACCTACCTTTGAAGTCGGCGAAAGACGTCTCGGCAAACTCGGCCTCCACCTTAGCCCTCGGCGCCTCTGCAAGCGCAGCATAGATTTGCAACAGGTTGGAGGCTTCCGGCCGATTTTCCGGATCATAAGAAAGCCCCATCTCACTGTCGGACTTCGCCCGCTTGATCTTCTGCGCGATGGTGTCGGCATCGTCGATC
>JBCCIN010000030.1:0-22038 GCA_039028235.1 Pseudomonadota bacterium | reverse complement strand
GCCGCAATTTCGTAGTCTGGCGAAACCGGTTTTTCGACCGTCAGGAATTCGCGGGGCAGTTGCTCTCTGACCGTGGCCAGAAAGGACCTGAGGTCGGTCATGGCGTCGAAGTCTTTCGGCGGGCGTGTCGTTTATGGTCTGGCTGAATGCAGCGGTGCGAACTATAAGCGAGCCGATTCCCGGCGTAAACAGTGGGGAAAGCTGTCGCCGACACCAAGGTTTGCTTGTCGATTATCAGACCATTCGTGACGATCCCAAAGGCCGATGGCCGACCGTCACGCGAAAGAAACATCAAGGAGAAAACGCCATGCGCCGCTACAGAACCGACGTCCTCGTGATCGGCGGCGGCGGGGCCGCGACCGCCTCGACCATCGCCGCCCACGACAACGGGGCCCGCACCATGCTCGCGGTCAAGGGCCGCTTCGGCGTCGCCGGCGTGCGCGGGGCAGGCGCCACCTCCAACCCGATCGGCGATTACTGGACGATCAGGACGGTCGGGCCGGACGGCGGCCTGTTCAACCCGCCGAACGCGGTGCATGCCGACATGGTCCAGGCCGGCCTCGGCATGGCCGACCCGGAGCTCTGCCGGATCTTCGTCGACGAGGTGCCGGAAGCGATCAAGCGCCTGAAGGGCATGGGCATGCGCTTCAAGAGCAAGATGATCGCGACCATGGACGGCCGGCGCAACGACCAGGGCACCAACAACATCGTCGCCATCCAAAAGGCGGTGATCCAGCAGACCGGGACCGAGGTGGTGGAAGGCGCCAACATCATCGACCTGATCGTCGAGAACGGCCACTGCATCGGTGCTGTCGGCGTCCATGACGACGGCGAGGCCTTCGCGATCGAGGCGGGCGCCGTGGTGCTCGCCACCGGCGGGGTCGGCCAGCTCTTTCGCCACAGCTTCAACCCGCCCGGCAATACCGGCGACGGCTACGCCATGGCCATGCGTGCCGGCGCCGATCTCTTCAACATGGAGTTCATGCAGCAGGGCCTCGCCACCACCTGGCCGACCCAGGCGATGATCATGCTCTACGAGATGGAGGAGCCCTACCGCCTGGTGAACGCCAAGGGCCGTTTTTTCGTGCAGGACTATCTGCCCTCCGGGGTCACGCTGAAGGAGGTCTCGGATCTTAAAGCCATGCACTGGCCGGTCAGCTGCCGCGATGCCGCGATCCACCTCGATCGCGCCATCAAGCAGGAGACGCTCAAGGGCAACGCCACCGGCGAGCACGGTATTTTTCTCGACTTCGCGTCGGCGGACAGGGGCTTCGAGCCGGAGCTGTTCGTCGAGTTCATGACCGCCAACGGCATCGACGTGCGCCGGGATCTCATCCAGGTGCAGATGCATCACCATACCAGCAATGGCGGCGTGCGCATCAATGCCCGCGCCGAGACGCCCAGCATCGAGGGGCTGTTCGCGGTCGGCGAGGTCGCGGGCTGGCAGGGTGCGGATCGCCTCGGCGGCACCATGCTCGGCGGCTCCCAGGTGTTCGGCTGGCGCGCTGGCAAATATGCCGCGGAGCGCGCCAAGGCTCTGGAACCGACGGCTGACGAGGCCGAGATCGAGCGCCTCTTGGAGCCGCTAAAACGCCTAGGTCAACCGTCTGCCGGCGGCATCGGCAGCCGGCCGGCGGACGTTCTGCCCAAGCTGCAGCACGTCATGTGGGACGCGCTGATCGTCGAGAAGGATGAAACGTCGCTCGCCCGCGCCCGGGATGCGCTCGCCGTCCATCGTGACTGGTTCGAGAACGGTGCTGCCATCGCCGAGCCCATGGACCTGGCGCTCGCCATGGAGCTGCGCAATCTCAACGATGTCGGCGAGGCGATCGTCGAGGCCGCCTCGATGCGCACCGAAAGCCGGGGCGCCCATGTCCGAAGCGATTTTCCGGAACGCGACGACGCCAACTGGCTCGCCAATATTTTTGCGACCCACAGCGAGGGCAAGGTCGACCTAAGAAAGGACTGGGTGTCCGCCGCCACCGGCTGGGAAGATCATCCCGGCGACATCCGCATCAAGCCCTGGGGTTGAGCAACGTTTCTCGATTCCCTTCATGGCCGCGCAGCACCGAGCGCTTTGCGTGCAGGATGCCCGAGAGTAGCGAATCAACGTTCCGGCCAAGCTTTGCTCCGGCATGAACCCCATGCGCAAAAATTGTGCCCGGTCCCCTCCCCTCTTGTTCACCGCTCACCTATCACGCAGATTTGTGGCGCCAGGCGCTGGCCGTAAGCGGGCGCAACGACTATACCGCAGCTGACAGCTATTTAACTAGGTAGGGAATATGATTGAAGGGCTAGGGGACTTTGTCGTCGTTGATTTCGAAACTCCACCGATTGCCTGGGCCGACACAGCGAACAGTTTATTTTGGCCGAAGCTGGGCACGCTCGACATTACGCCTTCGGCGCTCGACATCTCACCGACATTGAAGGCCGCTTATTCTGGCGCCGTGGATTGCGTGAAATCCGCCGACGGCTGGCGCATCAAGCTCGAACAGGCTTTTGGGGATGTCGATTCGACGTCGGTGATCGAAGGCGATAGCGCAGGCTATCGAGGTAAGTTCGCGCTTGTCGACATCGATCCGGATCGCGGCGCCATGGCGGCATACACCGACCCCATGCGGCAAATCGCGCTATTCGTTCTGGATACGGCCAACGCCGTCGGCATCGCGACCGACATCCGCTTGCTGGCCGGCTTGCCGGGCTGGGATCTGGCCGTCTCGGCCGAGGCCATCTATCACCATTTGAATTTCACCTACATCCCCACCCCCTTCACGATCTACGATGCGATCAAGAAGGTCCCCGCCGGTTCGAAGCTGACGATCGATGGTGGCGGCGCTCGGATCGACCGCTACTGGCAGCCGCGCTATCCGGAAGATCTTGGCTGGGATGAGGAGAAGCTTGCCGGCGATCTCCGCAAAAGCTTGCGGTCGGTCATCGGCAGCTACACCACCGGCGATTCGGATCCGGCCTGCTATCTGAGCGGCGGCACAGACAGCTCGACCATTGCGGGCATATTGGCCGAAAGCGCCGGGCCTGAGCGCACGCACGCCTTTTCCATCGGATTTGTCGAAAGGGCCTTTGACGAGCTCGACTTCGCGGAAACCGCGGCAAAAGCCTTCGGGATTGATCACCATCAGCGCCGGATCGGCATTGAGGAGTGTCTCGCGGCCATCGACATTCTGGTCGACGCCTTCGATGAACCTTTCGGCAACGCCTCGGCCGTGCCGTCCTATTATTGCGCCGATCTGGCCAGACAGCAGGGGCATGCGAGCCTACTTGGCGGCGATGGCGGCGATGAGATCTTTGGCGGCAACGAACGCTACGCCAAGGATTACCTGTTTCAGCGCTATTTCGGCCTGCCGAAGCCGATCAAATCAGTCGGGAGCATGATCAAGACGCTTCTGAAGCCGGTCGATCAGCGCCTCGCCAACAAGATCAAGAACTTCATCAATCGCGGCTCGCTGGCCAATCCGGAACGCTTCTACACCGATGACTCCTTCGCCTCCGACTTCTACGAGGACCTCCTCACACCGACGTTTCGGACTTCATGCCCGCGTGGGTCGTCACTGTCGATCTTGAAGCACTATTTTGCCGACGTTGATGCGAGGTCGGAGCTCAATCGCCTGATGTACATTGATCTCCAGATGGCTATTTCCGACAATGACATCACCAAGGTGGCCCGCACAGCCAAATCCGCAGGCGTTTCGGTCCTCTTTCCCTATCTGACCCCTGATCTGATTGATCTGATGGGGCGCATACCGGCAGGACTCAAAGTTCATCGCACCGAGAAACGGCATCTGTTCAAAAAGGCGGTCGCACCGATCATCCCACAGGCCATCATCGCGAAGAAGAAGCAGGGCTTCGGGCTGCCGTTCGGACACTGGTTCCGCCATGATCCTAAAGTCGGCGGCTTTCTCCGTGACGTTCTCCTGGCCCAGCGCTCTGTCGAGCGTGGTTTCATCAACAAGGCGTTTCTCGAGCGCATCCTCGATCGTCACCAGCAAGGTGTCTGGGACTACAGCAATGAACTTTGGCTGCTCCTGATGCTTGAGCTCTGGCATCAGCGTCATGTCGACGCCAACGAGATCCGTTGTCATGCAGCCTAGCAAGAGACGCACTAACGTCCTGATTATTGTGGAGAGCGTCTACCCATCGGTGGTCGGCGGCGGCGCGGAAGCCCAAATCGAGACGCTCACCCGCAATCTTCCCAATGACATTCGCGCTTCGGTGGTCGCGCCGCTTGTGCCCCGGTTCCCACAGGCCATTCGAAATTGCGTGCATGGTTGCGAGGTTTATCGGATTCCCTATCCCAACATACGCCTCATCGGAGGTCTCGTGATGCTCCTGAGGCTGGTTGGCGTGATTTTGGCAAGGCGTCATGGGATTGACGCAATTTATTGCCATATCATTCACAACATGGCGCCCGTGGCCTGCGCCATCGGCAGGATGTTGGGAAAACCGGTCATCGTCAAGCCCACGGGGAAGACCGAGTTGGACCAGGGCATCTTAAGCAACAAATCCTCGCCAATTGTCGCTGTCAAGCGTTGGCTCATCAAGAGAGCAACGGCCATACAAGCCGTCAGCAAGGCGATCGAGGACGCGCTAACCACCAAGGGTTTCGATCCTGCGCGTATTCACAGGATTCCCAACGCGGTGGACATGAGGGTGTTCGCACCGGCATTCGATCGGCAACCGGAGCTAAAAGCCGCTCTCGGCCTCGAGGCTGATTTCGTAGCCTGTTTCGTCGGTCGTCTGGCCGTGGAGAAGGCGCTCGACACGCTCATTGAGGCTTGGGCGCGCGCCATTCCGCGCGAGGCTTCCGCCAAGCTGGTGCTTGTGGGAACCGGGCCTCTCGAGGATGAACTAAAAGCGCAAGTGAGAACCAGTGGCCTCGAACGACAAGTGGTCTTTGCTGGATTTGTTGAGGGCAAGAGCACAATCGCAACGTATTGGCAAATTAGCGACGTGGGCCTGATCCCGTCTGAATTCGAGGGTCTATCGAACGCGCTCCTTGAAGCGATGGCTTCCGGCGTTCCGATGATCGGCAGCAGGGTGAGCGGCAATGTCGATCTCATAGAATCGCGAAAAACAGGCTGGTTGTTCACACCGCGTGACGTCGATCAGCTCTCGGCTTGCTTGTCCGACGCCTATACGATGGACAAGGACGCCCATCGCGCGATGGGGGAGGCGTCCATCGCCAAGGCCCATGCCACGGTGGGCGTTGACCATATCTGGAGGCGGCTTGTGTCGCTATGTTTCGGTCGGCCTGGAGTGTCTGAAGTCCTATGTGCGGAATAGTTGGCATCTACAGCCCTAGTCGATGCCTGCCGAGCGAGGAGGATTTTGCTGGCGCCTGTGTCACGCTGCGGCATCGCGGGCCGGATGATCAAGGTGTGTTCCACGACGATATCGTCATGTTCGGCCATCGTCGATTGTCGATCATCGATCTGAATAGCGGCCACCAGCCCATACATAACGAGGATCGATCGCTTTGGACGGTCTACAATGGCGAGATCTACAACTACCTGGAACTACGTGAGGAGCTCGAAGCGCTAGGGCACCAATTTTATACCGCAAGCGATACCGAGGTCATCGTTCACGCCTATGAAGAATGGGGTGTGGAGGGGTTTGCGCGTTTGCGTGGCATGTTCGCGATCGCGATCTCGGATCGGCGCGCCCGTTCGATCGTGCTCGCGCGCGATCCGTTGGGGAAAAAGCCACTCTATTTGACGCGACAAGGCGATCGCTACGCCTTTGCCTCCGAATTGAAAGCTCTTTGCGCGCTTCCCGACTTCAACTTCAGCCTCGATCCGGAAGCGTGTCGCGACTACGCCCTCATGGGCTATGTTCCAACGCCGGTCTCGATCTACCGCGAAGTTAAGAAGGTCAAACCGGGCTGGGCCGTGACGGTCAAGGATGGCGATATCGAGGAACGCCGTTTTTGGAGGATGTCCTTCCAGCCCAAGCATAGCAAGAGCGAAGCCGACTTGCTTGAAGAGCTGGACACTCTTTTGAGAGAGGCCGTCCGGCTGCGACTGCGAAGCGACGTCCCATTCGGCGCTTTCCTGAGCGGCGGCCTCGACTCCTCCATCGTGACCGCTTTGATGGCCGAGCAGATGGAGATGCCCGTCAAGACCTTCTCTATCGGTTTTAGAGAGGCGGCCTTCGACGAACTTGAGGACGCCAGGCTGATCGCCCGTCATATACAGGCCGACCACCACGAGCATATTGTTTCGGCGGACGCCGTGGGCTTGCTGGAACGGCTGGTCTGGCATTTCGACGAACCCTTCGCCGACAGCTCGGCGATTCCGACCTATCTCGTCGCCGAAGCGGCCGCCAAACATGTCAAGATGGTGCTGTCGGGTGATGGCGGCGACGAAGCCTTCGGCGGCTATGAGCGCTACCTTAAGCAGCAGGTCGTCGAACGTCTGCGCTTATTGAGCGCGGGTCTCGCGGGGCCGGCGTTGAAAGCGATAGGCGGTGTCTTGCCGTCACGGTTCGGCGCCCGTCTAAGCTGGCTTGGCGAACGGGCGTCATTGCCGTTTCCTGCACGCTATATCTCCGGCGTGGCGCTATGCACGCCGAGTGATGCCGTGGATTGGCTTGCGAGCGACTCGTCTGCTGGACGCCACGATTACGGCACGGTCGAACGGCGCTTCTCGCATGGTTATGGCAACGTCGCGGACGAAATGATCCACGGCGACATCGAGACTTATCTGCTTGACGACATTCTGGTGAAAGTCGACAGGATGACGATGGCCAATTCCCTTGAGGCCCGAGCGCCGCTGCTCGACGTTGCTTTGATCGAGTGGGCGGCAAGGCTGCCCAATTCGATGAAGATGCGCGATGGAAAAGGAAAACATCTGTTGCGCCGGCTGGCGGGCAGGTATCTCCCAGCCGAAACGCTGACGAAAAAAAAGAAGGGCTTCAGCATTCCGCTCGCCCAATGGTTCCGCACCGATCTTTACGAAATGATGGCCGATACGATCACGAGCAATGCTTTTGCCGAATGCGGCGTCTTCGACCGCCAAGCGGCCGAAAAAATGCTAGCCGAGCATCTCGAAGACGACGGCGCAAATCACGGTGAAAAACTCTGGCAGATGCTGGTGATGTCCCTTTGGTATGAGCACCGAGGCCAGCCTGTCGACACGGTGTTGCCTACCGCTCAGGTGGTGCTGCCGTAAGGGTAATTCGATATTTTGCTTTCCGTGAAGTAGGCGCGGTTCATCAAGAAGCTCACATGATCCTCACCGCCAATCAGGTCGAGGCTCATGCTGATATCGTCCAGCCTAGTGTCACCCGTTCCGACAACGATGACAACTTCGTCAGCCAATGGCGCAAGAGCGGCAGCTTCCGTAGAAACTAGCATGGGTGGCCCGTCGATGACGATAATCTCATATTTGCGCTGATTGGCAGTGAGGAGACCAAGCAGCTCCGCCATCAAGTCACTCGACAAGAGCTGAAGAGGCGACTTTAGAGCCTGGCCCGCAGGTAGGATCTTGATAGGTAGTGGTGATACCGAGAGGACGTACTCGTCAACGTTTCTCTGGCCATTCACAAGACACTCGAAGAGGCCGGGTTTGTCTTCGTCGTAGCCAAACACGCCCGGCATGCTCGGATTTGCAAGATCGGCATCGATTAAGAGAACCTTCATTCGTTCGTCCAGCGCCAAGCTGAGCGTAAGATTAGCGCTGCTGAAGGTCTTGCCCTCATTTGGGCTGGCGGAGGTGACGAGAACCACCGGGGTTGTGGTTTTAGCTGCGTCCTGCGGCGGATTGAAGCGTGTTGTGCCGCTCTTGGAGAAATACTCAAGCTGACGAAACAGGCGACGCTTAACGAGGCTGTAGTTACCTGCCAGGTTACTGCTCAATGTATCAGGAGAGAGAAAGCCGTTCTTTTCGAAAAGTTTAAAATCGAGAGTGATGTCTGCAGTGTTGGAATTGTAATTCTCGATCGCAGAGATTCCGCTCCATTTCGGCTTAAGATAGCGAGACAGGCTGTCCTTTTTGTTCTTCCTTGAGAACCACATTACCAGCTGTAACTCCCCTCGGCCAAGGCCGCCATGTAATTCTCGGCCAGAGAAGCGACGTATTTGTAGTTAGCTGCTAATAGTTCTCGAGGGTCGATCTCACTGACCTCATATAAATAGACAAGCGTGGCACAGGCGAGTACGAGAGCCACACTTCCACCTACTAGACCGACATGTCCCCGTATAACCCGCCCATGAGTTCCAGGTAACTGGGCGGAAGAAATGCACCCAAGTACCGAAATTTTGTTAAAGGCGGAGCGCAACTGTCCTGCGGTCATAACCGTACCGCTGAGCAAAAGCCGCACAATGGCATATCCACACCCGGCGCCACCCGCCAAGAAGAGCGTGCCGATGAACAGTAATCCATGGAGTGGGCCGCTTGGCTCAAGAGGGCGGGTTGGCGGGTCGACGATCCTAAACTCCGCCCGCTGTCGACCCGTGTCGAGATCGGTGGCCAATTGGGTTGCCTCGCGGCGTTCGATCAAATTTTCATACTGGGCAAACAATACATCATAATCACGGGTCAGACGTTTGAGGTCAGCTTCCGCCTTAGGTGAATGTTCAACCCGCTCCGTCAACGTCGTTACCTGCTCCTCACTCACGAGATAGCGACGATTGAAATCGTCAACAGCGACCTCCGCTATCTCGAGCTGACTTACCAATGGCTCGTAAGCCGGATTGTTGACGACGCCAAAGATTTCTTGTGGGGACTGTTCCGCCAGCTTTTCCTGCTCGGAGGCGGAGGCGATCAACTGCCGCAACGCGACGACATCAGGATGCTGCTCCGTGTAGAGAAGAAGTTTCCGTGATAGCTCCTGGCTCAATTCTTCAATGTAGCTCGGAGCGTTGTTCGAGGTCGCGGCCTGGCTCTCGGCGACAGAGAGTGTCTTCGGCGTGGCGTCCAGCTTTATCTGGAGCTGATCGCGACGCCATATCGCCGCGTCCAGTTCCGCGCGCAGCCGTCTGGATTCGACTTCTGCGCTTTCGAGTTCACGACTCGCACGGTCGGCTCCACCCAACTCATCGGCGTGTTTCCGGCGAAATTCAGCAACCTTAAGATCGGCGGTGCGCAGCTTCTTGTCATAGATGGCAATCTGTTCATCAATGAATTTCGACGCTTTTTCAACGTCGCGTTGCGAGTGCCCGAGATTCTTCTGGACAAAAATGTCCATCATCTCGGACACGACCCGATAGGCCATGTCCGGATTTGGGTCGCTATAGGAAATCGTAAAAAGGTTCTTGCTATCGACAATGAGTCTCACATGCTCCGCCAGCGTGTCGATCAGAGCCCCCATCTCTATGTCGGTCTCGACATTCTTCTCACGGTCGATGCCGGTGCGGTCGATAAGCTCCACCATGTTGGGAACGGTGAATAACGTTTCGCGTATCATCTTGACCTGGCGGTCGAAATCGGGCGTGACCGCGATGTCTTTCATCAGAGGGCCAAGGATCGTCTCCGTATCGACAACGATGCGCGCGATGACCGTGTAGCGATCGGGCAATATGACGGTCAGGGACCAACCAAGAGCGCAAACGAGCCAGGCGACGAGCATCACGGATCTGCGCCAATGCCAGATAGCGGTCAGGTAGGGAACGATGAGGTTGGTGAGCTTTGTCATCGCCTGCGCTGTTCAATCGTGTGAGACTAGATGTCGACGAGTTAGAATAGGGATGCAGGGACGACGATGAGATCACCCGGCATCAGTCTTGCGTCGTGCTCGAGATCCCCACCAACGATCAGGTCGTCAAGATAAAGCCTGTAGGTTGATCCCTTATTGTCGGAGTCGCGTCGAAGCAGCTTCGCGCTATTGCCGTCGGCGAACTCCGTGAGACCGCCGGCAGCTGTTACGGCGTCAAGCGCGGTGATGTAGGGGCGATAGGAAATGGATCTCGGTTCGTTGACTTCGCCAAGAACCTGCACCTTGAGATCGGCATTTTCAGCGAACTCTGTGACCACAACGGACGCATTTGGGTTTTGAACATAGGGCTTGAGCGCCTCTTCTATGGCGTCAGCGAGTTGTATGGGTGTCCGCCCCGCAGCTTGAAGCTCGTTCACAAGCGGCATCGAAATCCTGCCGTCAGGACGAACCGGCACCGTGACCGAAAGCTCCGGCGAGCGCCATACGAAGACGTCCAACGTGTCACGCGGCAGGATGACATACTCCGGCAGGCCAAGGACTTCCTCGTCGGAGAGCTCGGGAGGCTCAGGCAAACTCTGGCAGGCCGTGATCAGCGCCAGGATGAGCGCCATCGCCCCATATCGGACTGTCGCAGTTGTGAGCATAGGATATTGACCATTATCTGGCTCACGCAATTCCAAGTCGAGACACCTCTCAAGGAAGAAGACAGTCTCGATTACAGATGAGCCGGGTGATCCAGGAAAGCGAACCAACATATATTTAGCAAAATTTGTTATGGCGGCCTGACGATAAAAAATCAACGATGTCCCATGGTATTTCCAAATTTTAGGAATTTATCGACCATGAGCGATAAAATTTAAAATTGATTTTCTCCATATTTTTTTTCTTTTTGATTGTTTTATTTCGGCAATTGAACCGTCCTGACCTCTTTAGAGCCCGTCCGAGAAGTTATCGAGTGATTTCATCGTCTTGCAGTCTGCTCAGACGTCGTCATCGGCCTCGACCGATGCGCAAAGAAAGACCCTGGGGGCATCGCTCGTTGCCCTCTTCCTACTCTGACCTCGACTGCAAGACGATGAAATCACTCGATAACTTCTCGGATAGATGGGGTGATTGGGCTCTTTTCTGAGTTCGAGTTGAGGTGGCTGCTCCTGTCGGGATGTTAGATCGTGGTCGATGCTTGATTGCCACAAATATCAGGAAGGAGCAGCCATGAGATATTTTGCTGGACTGGACGTGTCTTTGGAAGAGACGGCTGTCTGCATCGTCGACGAGAGCGGCGAGATCATGAAGGAATTTCGGTCCGCGAGCGAGCCAGAGGCGCTGATCACGGCACTTCGCAAGCTCGATCGGCCGCTGGAGCGCATCGGGCTGGAAGCGTGCTCGCTCAGTTCGTGGCTGCATGACGGTCTCTGCGCTGAGGGCTTGCCCGCCATTTGCATCGAGACGCGGCACGCCAACGCCACCATGAAAACGATGCCCAACAAAACCGACCGCAACGACGCCCGAGCGCTGGCCCAGATCATGCGCACGGGCTGGTACCGGCAGGTCCACGTCAAGAGCCGACCTTCCCGTCTTTGTCGTTCGCTCCTGGGCTCGCGTCGCACCGTGTTGAACCAGATGCGCACCATCGAGAACGTGGTGCGCGCGTTGACTGGCGACAGTCCGACGGCGATGCTACTGCTTGAGCCCCTTCTTACGATCCTCGCCACGATGGCCGAGCAGCTCGTGCATCTGACCAAAAGGGTACTCGACATCGCCCGCAACGACCGCGTCTGTCGCCAGCTCATGAGCACGCCAGGCGTCGGCCCGATCACCGCGCTCGCGTTTAGAGCCACGATCGACCATCCGAACCGGTTCAGGCGCTCCCGGGATGTTGGCGCGCATCTCGGCCTGACGCCGGCGCGCTACCAGTCCGGCGAGACCGACATCCAGGGAAAGGTCAGTCGATGTGACGACGGGCTTGCCCGGACGGCGCTCTATGAAGCGGCTCATAGCTTGCTGGCTCGCAGCAAAAATGGTCGAGCCTGCGCGCGTGGGGCCTGCAAATCGCCAAACGCCGCGGTCTGGCCAAGGCGTGTGTCGCGGTGGCGCGCAAGCTTGCGGTGATCCTCCATCACATGTGGCGCGATGGAACAGCGTTCCGCTTCGGCAGGCAGCCAGAAAGGTTCGCCGCATGACATCGGAGGATCATAGACTCGAGCCTCACCTGAAAGGGTGATGTCCGGTCGTTCCTGCGGGGACGATGGGCAAAGCGATCTCGATGAGAGCCCAGAGCCTGCAGGCAAGAGCCTGAAAGGTCGCAAAACAGATTGAGACGCCTCGCTCACCTGACCCCATCATGCGGCGGCCAAGCGCCGACCGCGGAAAGAAGCGCGTGACCTGCAGGAGCGGTATCGACGAAAGTGACCGAAGGAACAGCTTGACATCCAAATGCCCAATCAGAGAGGGCTCTTAGATCGCTCCAGCCTGCATAAGACGGGCTGGCTTATGAGGGAGGTTATCGTCGAGAAGCTTCCAAACGCTCTCTCGCGTTCAACATCGTCGCGATCCGCGCGCATCATGTCGAGTAGGCATTCGGCGTTTCCAAACAGGGCTGGAATCCACCCTTCCGTGATGCGTCTCGCGTGGCCGATCCGCATCCCTATAGGACGCATCAGCTGCTTGTTCACCTCACAAGGAGAGCAATCGTGTCTATTTTCATTTTGAAATGTTGACTCGCTATTGTCCGTAAAACAAGATGCATCGAATTCGATGTGAATTTGCATAAAATCGGTTGTTTATTGACTGTATTATGCAATTTATAGGCGCACTCAGAAAACCAAAAAGGGTGTGAAGGAGCGCGGTGATGTCGATCTTCGGCCATTACATTTCTCGCGGTGCCATCATGTTGACCGTAGTCGAAGCGCTCATCTTCGGCTCTGTTTTTCTTCTTTTCGGTTACTTCCTTCTCGGCGGTGTGCGCGGCGAGACGATTGTTGACTTCGCCATGGATGTCGCCTTGCCGACCGGCATCGTGATGATCTGCCTGTTGGTCGCCGGCGGCTATCGATTGGAAGCCTGGAAATCACCGCGCACGATGGCGCGTCGCGTGGCGGGCGGAGCCGTCGGCGGCTCGGCGGCCATCGTTTTCTTTCATGACGTGATGACCGGAGCCGGCAGCGTCTCGTACAATTTGGTGGTGGCGGTGATCGTCGGCTGTTTGATCGCCTGCGCGGGACGTTGGATCAGCGGCCGCTCACGCCGCGTGCAGAACTATCTCGATCGCAAGGTCCTGGTTCTCGGCACCGGCCAGCAGGCGGCGACCCTGAATGCGGTTCTCAAGTCAGACCGGGTCTCCTCCGTCAGCTTTGCCGGCTTTCTGCATCATAGCCAGGAACTCGACGCCACCGCCGCCGTCGATGGTCAACTTTCAAAGGAGGATATCCTCCAGACTGACATGCAGCTCGCCGACTATGCCGCGTTATTTGGCATCAAAGAAATCGTTGTCGCCCTTGATTCAACGAGTCAGGGCCTGCCGGAACGCGCCTTGCTGGACTGTCGCCTACGTGGCATCTCGGTGGTTGATTCGATTTCCTTCATCGAACGCGAAACCGGGCGAATCGGACTGGATTCCGTCGATCTTCGCTGGTTGGTGTTCTCGCCGGGCTTTCGATACGGCCGCGCCAGGACAGCGATCAAACGCCTTTGCGACGTCATGATCAGCAGCATCCTGCTGATCCTGCTTGCGCCGGCAATGCTGGCGACCGTTCTGGCGGTGCGCTGGGATTCTCCCGGGCCCGCGGTGTTCAAGCAAACCCGCGTCGGCCTCGGCGGCAAGGCCTTCATCATGTATAAGTTTCGGAGCATGCGCCAGGATGCCGAAGCCGACGGGAAGGCGCGCTGGGCGGTGACCAATGATAACCGAATCACGAAAATCGGCCATGTCTTGCGCATGTCTCGTCTGGACGAACTGCCTCAGCTCTACAATGTGCTGCGTGGCGACATGAGCCTCGTGGGCCCACGGCCCGAGCGCCCGGAATTTGTCGAAGGCCTCTCGCAGCAGATCCCATTCTACAACGAACGCCACAGCGTTCGTCCCGGCATCACGGGGTGGGCGCAGACCAGCTTTTCCTACGCGTCATCCATCGAGGACACGAAGACGAAGCTCGAATACGACCTCTACTACGTCAAGAATCATTCGCTGTTTCTTGACATTCTGGTGCTGCTCCAGACCCTTCGGGTCGCCGTTCGGGGCGAAGGCGCGCGTTAGTGGCATGACCTCGTCATTCGGCTCCCGCCTTGGGCGCCGGGATTGACGGCATGCCGCCAAGTTTTCGCTGATCGCCCTGGGACTCGTCCGAAGTGGTCGCGCCACGAGACCGTTCGGATCTCTTCTTTCGGCGGTGCGGTCCCGGACGCGCCGCCTATGTGATCTGGCGGTGAAGATGCCCGTGTCGGCCTAGGCTTGAGTGGTCACGCCTAGGGGAATCGAGGGCCGGCCTCAACACTTGATCGTTCAGAACGCTCTGGTCGGCAAATAACGAAATGCATCCAGTCTATATGTATCACGGCGTGGGTAGCGGTGCCGAACTCGACGGCGCCGATCCGTCCTATGCCGTCTCGTCCGCCCACTTCAAGAATCATCTCAGAGCGATCGGGCGATCTGTCCCCCCCGCGCACCAGCTCCGGCGCAAGCAGGGTGTCGTCGCGCCGGCAGTCACGTTCGACGACGGCCATATCACCAATTTCACCAACGCGTTTCCGGCCTTGCTCGATGCCGCCATGACCGCCGAGTTTTACGTCAACACGGCCATGATAGGGCGTGCGGGCTTTGTCAACTGGCGCCAGCTGGAGCAGATGGCGCAGGCGGGCATGAGCATACAATCGCATGGCCACTGCCATGTCTTTCTCGCCGATCTCGACGAGACCGGTCTTCGCGCCGAGCTGGAGCGTTCGAAGAAAACCATCGAAGATCGACTTGGACATCCGGTCGCCACGCTCGCGCCGCCGGGCGGCCGCTATGATCGGCGAACGGTGGAGACGGCGCGCGCGCTCGGTTATCGGGCCCTCGCCGTGTCGCGGCCGGGCCTCTGGCGCCGTCCCGATCAACCGACCGTGCCCCGTTTTCCAGTTTACGCCAGCACGAATGTCCAGACGATCAAAGGCTATCTCAGCCCCTGGAGCCGGGATGCGCTGCGCGCAGCGCTTCGCTATCGCGCCGCTCGCCTCGGCCAGCGGCTGATCGGCAATCGGCGTTATGACGCGCTTCGCGATTCGCTGTTGGGCGGCGCGGCCTTGGACAAGACATCATGACGATGGTCGCCTTGGGGACCTTTCTCGCCGCCGTCTTTCTGCTCGGCTACATCTTCGCCGGCTACCCGCTCATGGTCTGGCTGCTGGCCAGCTGTCGCGGCCGCGGCGCGCGGCGCGATCCTGACTATCGACCCACCGTCGAAGCCGTTGTGATCGCTCACAACGAAGCCGGAACCATCGGCAGGAAGATCGAGAATCTCCTGTCGCTGGACTATCCCGAGGATCGGCTTACGGTGCTGGTGGTGTCGGATGCCTCTCTGGACGAGACATGCGATGTCGTGTGCGGGATTGACAGTCCACGCGTTCGACTGATGCACTTCGACACGAAATCATCCAAAGCGGCCTGTCTCAATCGCGCGATCGCATCCTCCACCGCCGAGGTGCTCTTGCTGACCGATTGCCGCCAGGCGCTCGCCGAGGACGTTGCTCTTCGTTTGGTCGCCCCACTCGCCGATCCCACGGTGGCGGCGGCCAGTGGCGAACTGGTGTTCGAACAGGAAGGCGAGAACGATTTCTCCAAGGGCATGGACGCCTACTGGCGCTATGAGAAATTCATCCGCAAATGCGAATCCGCGATCGGCTCGACCGTGGGCGTCACCGGCGCGATCTACGTGCTTAGGCGTGCGACCTACATCCCGATTCCGGAGGAAACCCTACTTGATGACGTGCTGATCCCGATGAACGTGGTCATGGCCGGCCAGCGCGTGCTGTTCGAGAGCGAGGCTTACGCCTTTGACGTGCCGTCCAATGATCCCGTGCGCGAGAAACAGCGAAAGACCCGCACCATCGCCGGGAATTTTCAGCTCCCAAGCCTCTCCCCCGCCCTCCTTTCGCCCCGCGCCAACCCTATCTGGTGGCAGTTCGTCTCGCATAAGATGCTGCGCCTCCTGGCGCCTCTGCTCCTGGTCGTGGCTCTGATCTCCAACTGGCTGATCATCGATCTGCACCCGATCTTCATGGTCACCCTGACCGCCCAGTTTCTGGTGCATGGGCTGGTGCTCCTGTCCCTGATCTTCGAGACTCTGCGCAGCTTCAAGCTGATTAGGATCGTGCGCGCCTTTCACGATCTCATGTATTTCACCGTGCTCGGCGCCTGGACCTTCTTCCGCGGGCGGGCCCTCTCTTCCTGGAAATAGGCGATGGCCAAGTCGGTCCTCTATCTCGTCTCGCTGTTTCCCTGCTGGTCGGAGACCTTCATCGTGCGCGAGCTGCACGCGTTGAGGGACGAGGGCGTCCCGCTCAACATCGCGTCTTTGAAGCATCACCACGAACCTTTGGTGCATCCCTTCGCCGAGACGCTTCGCGACCGGGTCATCTATCCCTCCGGAGTCGCCATCCTTCTCTGGCGCGCCCTCTTGGCGATCGGACGACGGCCCTTCGCCAACCTCGCCTGGTTCTGGCGTGTCACCAGGAGCCTCTGGCGGCATCCCGATCATCTCTTGAAGTCCTATTGGATCCTTGTGCTCGCCTTCGATCTCGCCGCGCGCCTGCGCTCAAATCCGCCAGGCCGGGTTCATGCCCATTGGGCGACCTACCCTTCGACCGCGGCGATGGTGCTCGCCGACAATCTCAACATCCCCTTCAGCTTCACCTGCCACGCCCACGACATCTTCCTGCAAGACCATCTCCTGAAGGAGAAAATCGCGCGCGCCGACATTCCGGTCACCATCTCCGACTTCAATGTCGGCTTTCTGGACAAACGCCTGAGCGGGCTGCCCAAGCCTCTTGAAATCGTCCATTGCGGCGTCGATCTTGACAATTTCGCCTATCACCAGGGGCCGCGCGAGCCTGGCGCGATCGTCACCGTTGGTCGCCTCGACGAGATCAAGGGTTTTTCCTACTTGATCCAGGCCTGTGGTCACCTTCGCGCCAAGGGCCACGCGTTCACGCTCACCATCATCGGCGAGGGCGGGGAACGCCCCGCTCTGGAACGCCTGATCGCCGATCTCGACCTTCAAGGCCACGTCACGCTTGCCGGCGTCATGGCCCAGAATCAGGTGCGCGACCACATCAAGGCCGCCGCCCTCTTCGCCCTTCCCTCGATTCCTGACAAGAACGGCAACATGGACGGCATCCCGGTCGCGCTGATGGAGGCGATGGCGCTCGGCACGTCGGTGATCAGCACGCGGGTCTCCGGCATTCCGGAGCTGGTCGAGCATGGCGTCACCGGCTGGCTGTGCCGACCCAAGGACGCCGACGGCCTCGCGGAAGGCCTGGAAAAGCTCCTTTCCGGCCGGGACCTGGCTGGTCGTCTCGCCATGGCCGCCCGACAGCGCATCGAGGATGGTTTCGACTGCCGAAAGGAGGCGCGAAAGCTGCTCGACCTGTTCGAGAGCCAGGCGGCGGCGACCGCCATCGGCCCGGCGGCCGGCGCGGCGCGCAGGAAAGTGTTGGTCGTCACCGATGAGATGGAGGTCGGCGGCAGTCAGCGCCAGATCGCCAATCTTCTGACCGCGATCGATCAGAGCAGGATCGAGCCGGTGCTGCTCTATTTCCGCGAGCACTCCTTCTTGGTGGACCAGATCAGGGCCAAGGGGGTGCGCGTCCACTATCTGCCCAAGGCCGGTAAGATCGATTGGGGCTTTTTCTGGGCGCTGGTCCGCTTTCTCAGGAAGGAGCGCTTCGACGTCGTCCACGCCTACAGCATCACCGCCGAGCTCTGGGTGGCGCTGGCGCGAAGGCTGGCTGGCGGCCATGGTGAGTTGATCTCCTCGATCCGCGGCCAGTATGACGAATACTCGCCGCTGCAATGGCGGATCAAACAGTGGGTTACCCGCCAGTCCGCGCTGGTGATCTCCAATTCCAGGATGGCCGCAAAATTCGCATACCGTCAGATGGCGATGGCCGATGGCGGCTGCACGATCATCTATAATGGCGTGAAAGCGCCGGACTCCTCTCTCCCGCTGCCCGCGGATCTCGCCGCCAAACGTGAGGACAGGGACTGGGTGCTGGCCTTCGTAGGCAGGCTAAGCCCGGAAAAGAACGTGCCCTGCCTGCTGCGCGCGGCGAGGCGGCTAAAGGAGACGGGTGGGGAGCGGGTCACCGTCTGGCTGGTCGGCGACGGCCCGGAGCGCGCCGAACTCGAGGCCATGGCCGCCGAGCTTGATCTCGCCAACCTGCATTTTCTGGGCGCTCGCAATGATGTCGATGCGATCCTCCGCCATGCCGACGGCGCGGTGCTCTGCTCCTTTTGGGAGGGGCTTTCCAATGCGCTTCTGGAGGCCATGGCCGCAGGCAAGCCGGTGATCGCGTCCGATGTCGGCGGTTCGCCCGAGATCGTTCATCATGAACGCAACGGCCTGCTCTTTCCTTCGGACGATGATCAGGCCCTGGCCAAGTCAATCCGCCGCCTCGCCGCCGATCCAATCCTGGCCGAACGTCTCGGCGCGCAGGGAAAAGCTGACATCGCCGAGCGTTTCTCCATTCACGCCATGGTCGATCGCCATCAGCTTTGCTACGGGCTGGGCAGCCAATAATCCCGAGACATGCACGGAAATGCGGGGAGTCTCCCGGCCCGGCCCCTTATGCAGAACGAACCTCGCGTTTACGCGCCTTCAGCTTGCGGATCAGAGAAATCCCGGAAGTGGGCAAGAAAAGCCTCACGATAGACGAAAAGTCGGGCGCCCTCCCATAACGCAGGGCTTTGACAAGGCATCTGAAGGCCCACCATTTGTTGTCGTCAGCAAATACGGCGACCGAGCTGGCGTAGACATGGCCAAAGCGCCTTCGGATCATCTCCGGATGGGTTTTGCGCAGCGCTGGGTCGGCGTTGATCATGGCGTCGATGCATCTGAGCGAATCGGCTTGCAATCGGTTTCGATTGCGAGCCGATGAAACTTGGTCGGGAGAAAGGCGATAGCGCAACAGCGGCAATGGGATAACGGCGCACAATCCAAAACGGGCTATGCGGATGAAGTAATCGGGATCCGGGACGAAGTAGCCCGGATCCGGGAAGCCGTGCTGCTCGAAAGCCTCGCGGCGGAACATCACCGTCGGGGGATGAATCACATTGCCTTCGAATAGCGGCAGATACAGATTTCCGACCCTGTATGGCACCGTCGTTCCCTCGACGATAGCCTTTGCCTCCTCCGGATAAAGGTCGGCGACGCCATGCGCGCGTCTGTTGATGTTGCTGTAGTAGGTTTCCAGCGTGACATCCGGTCTCGACGAAGAAGCGTCGAAGCTCTCGAACGCGGTTGAAACAAGGGCCACGTCGGGCCGAGCCTCGAGAATGGCCACTCGATATGCAATCGAGTTCGGGTCACAGATATCATCGGAATCGAGCCAGGCGATATAAGCCCCCCTGGCTTTCAACATGCCAGCCCCGCGGGCCACGGCAATGCCTTGATTGGTCAGCGAAATAACATGAACCTCTGGTTCAAAATCCGCCAGAACGTCTTCCGTTCCATCGGTGGAGCCATCATTGACCACGATAATCTCAATGGATGGGTAAGTTTGCTTTCGCAAACTATCGATGGTCATAGCGATGGTATCCGCGGCATTGAAAGCCGGGATGACGACACTGACGAGGCGTTGATCAGAATGTTTTGTTTGCATTGTTTGTTTTATCGCCGCAATTAACTTGTCGATGAAACCTCACATCATGAGGTTATCAAAGTATTCTTCCTTCGTGGTATCCCTGTAACCATAGTCAATATAGGAACGTGCGAATTTAGGGGAAAACAGGGTATATTGTCGAGTCTAACGCATCGATCCAAACAAAGCGTTCAGCTTTGGTTGGGAGTTTGATGCAAAACAAGCAATCTAGTGGATTGTCTTCAACATAAGAGTCCCATTTTCTGAGGCGTCCGCTATGATGTTTGCATGCGCGGGAACCTTGGTCTTTTTGTGTCGTCGGCCAATGGTAAGCGTCTTGCAGCGATTGTTGCCGATCGCAACAGCAAGCAGAAGCATGTTTGGCGAGCGAAGGTTGTGCTGCTGACCGGCGAGCGCATCGGCACAGCCGGCATCATACGAGAGACAGGATTGTCGAAAGCCCCGGTGTGGCGTTGGCAGGAGCGCTATATCGAAACCGGCGTGGACGGGCTGTTGCACGATAAGTCCCGGCCTTCGCGCATTCCGCCACTCGATGATGACAAAGTGGCCGAGGTCGTCCGCCTGACCTTGGAGGAACCGCCGCCAGCCGATGCCACCCATTGGACGGTGCGTGACATGGCGGAAGCGAGCGGCGTATCGCTATCGTCTGTTCAAGTTGTCCAATGATCCGGCCTTCGCCGACAAAACCACCGATGTGATCGGGCTCTATGTCGATCCGCCGGCCCATGCGGTAGTCTTGTCGATCGACGAAAAAGTCGCAAATTCAAGCGCTCGATCGTACCCAGACGGGCCTGCCGATGAAGAAAGGCCGATGCGGCACACTCACTCACGATTATAAACGTAACGGCACCACCACTCTTTTTTCCGCCCTCAACGCGCTTGACGGCACGGTCATCGGTCAATGCCGACAAAAGCATCGACATCAGGAGTTCATCAGTTTCCTGAATGCCATCGAGCGGGAGATCCCGGCCGGCAAGATCATTCACGTCATCCTCGACAATTATGCCGCCCACAAGCACAAGAAGGTCCGACAATGACTTGGCCGCCATCCCCGCTGGACTTTCCATTTCACGCTGACCTCATGCTCTTGGCTGAACGCTGTCGAAGGCTTCTTCGCCAAGCTCACCAAACGCCGCCTCAAACGAGGCGTCTTCCACTCGATCGTCGATCTGCAGCATGCCATCAATGACTTCATCGAAACGCACAATCAGAGACCAAAGCCGTTCCAGTGGAGGGCCAAGCCAGAAGACATCATCGCTGCCGAGAAAAGAGGGCATCAAGTATTAAAGACGATCCACTAGAGCGTTTCCGCGACAGATTGAATCAATTATCGTTTTCAAGATGTTACGCGGAGGGCTGATGTGATTCGCTCCCGACCAACAAATTTGGGAGGGATCATGCCGCGAGCTTACTCACTCGATCTACGCCAGCGCCTGATCGCCGCTGTCGAAGCCGGCAGTTCGGCACGCGCCGCTGCAAAGCGGCTGCAGGTGAGTGCATCGACGGCGGTCAAATGGGTGCATCGCAAGCGCGAGACCGGCAGCGTCGAGGCGACGCCGATGTACGGTCATCCGCCGGCCAAGCTTTTGCCGCACAAAGATCGGCTGCTGCGGTTGGTGGCCGATGAACCGGATCTCACGCTCAGGCAGATCGGCGAGCGCCTGGCTGCCGATGGCATCCACGTCAGCAAAAGCTGCCTTCACACTTTCCTCTGGCGGAACCGCATCCGCTTAAAAAAAGATCGCCCACGACGCGGAACAAAACCGGCCGGACGTGAAGAAGCGGCGTGAGGTCTGGCGTCGCGTTCAGCCCTGGACCGACCCGGCTCGCTTGGTGTTTCTCGACGAGACCGGCTTCACCACTGACATGACGAGGCTTTATGGCCGCTGCCCGATCGACGAGCGTCTAGTCAGCCCAGTCCCGCACGGCCATTGGAAAACGCTGACCTTCATCGCCGCCCTTCGAAATGATCGGATCGACGCACCATGGGTGATCGATGGCCCCATGGATGGCGCGGCCTTTCTCACCTATCTCGAGCATTGCCTGACGCCGACACTGCGGCCTGGCAACATCGTGGTGATGGACAACCTTCCCGCCCACAAGGTCAAAGGCGTTCGCGACATCGTCAAGAGAGCCGGCGCGCAGCTCTGCTATCTGCCGCCTTAATCAACAGACCTAAACCCGTGAATGCTTTCGCCAAACTCAAAACCCTGATCCGAAGCGCTGCCGAACGCACCATCAACGGCCTGCAACAACAGATCGGCAAAGCGCTCGGCAACTTCTCCCAAACCGAGTGCGCCAATTACTTCAGGCATGCCGGATATGCGTAAAACTCATCCGGAAATGCTCTAACATAATGGAATCGTTAGGGATTCACATTTCATTGCTGATGTGATTCATATGTGGACGCCCCCTATGGCAAGGGCTTATTTTCGTGTGCGGTGATCGGTTGCTTTCATATGTCCGGCCTGTTTGTGCGGTGTGCTTCTGACCGCTGGCCTTGATGGAAATCCGCCG
>JBCCIN010000029.1:0-22593 GCA_039028235.1 Pseudomonadota bacterium | reverse complement strand
GTGACGACACTTTTGGCCGGTGCTGCAGCTAAAAGCAGGACCGCAGAGAGGAAAGCCGCTTTCGTCAGCGTTTTCACGTCCAAACGTCCTCGTTTCGACCCGTCTCCGACGGGTGCAATCCGATGCATCCGGCAAGCGACACCCTTCGCAAGGCATCCCCGAATACACACGAAGCGTTTCTTTTAGCCTCTAAACGGCTTTCCACCAAGATAATCATGCGTGATGGCTTCGCGAGTCCAGGCTAAGCACTGATAAAGGCTCGGGCAATCCGATCAATGGCGATAGGTCATCTTCATCTCTAAAATTAACGACAAATTTTCGTGCAAATTCAAGCATCAAAGGTAGGGTTACAAATGACTGGAAGTCAATATCGAAACAGGCTACTACCTGCCGTCGTCTTCGCGACAGAGGCCGCGCCGAGGTGCGACCTGTCAGCGACCTTGACCACATGCGGTTACGAACCGTCGTTGCCGCCAAGCGCCAGATCGCGGAGTCTCGCGCGGCATTCCGGAGAATGCCTCCAGGCACCCTCGACGCCAAACCGGGCATCGGCGAGAAGGTTTCTGGCAAAACAAACCTGCGGAGGATTTCCTTTATGACGCTGGCATTGAACAAGCGGTGCACGCTCTCCACGGCGGTCCTAGGCGGCATGCTTTCCGCGCTGGTGGGTATGACGGCGCTGGCGCCGTCGGCGCTGGGCCAGTCCAGCCGCTATGTCGCTTTCAACGAGGTCGAGCCGTCGAGGCTTGCAGAGACCTTTGAGGTGAACGTGCGTGCGCTGAACTTCCGCCCCTCGCCAACGTTGGGCGAGGCCCCGATTTCCGTCGTGCAGGAAGGCGAGTTTCTGCTGAAGAATGGTGAAACGTTCAATTCCGAAGAGGGCATCAACTGGCTGAAGGTGACCCGCGCCGACGGTCTGGAGGGCTGGGTATCCGAGCGCTATGTCGATTCGGTGAAAGAAGCGATCGATCGGGTCGAAGGTGCCGCCGCCTTCATCGCCGGTCTGGCGCCCACGGCCGAGGCGCTGGTTGCAGCGGTCGACGAGGTCAAAGCCGGTTTCATCTATCCAGGGCCGGTCGGCGATGCTGGCTGGGCTTATGCGCATGACAATGGCAGGCGAGCGATGGAGGATCTGCCGTTCGTGACCAAGACCAGCTTCATCGAATCCGTGCCGGAGGATCCCGATCTGGTGGTCGCAGCGCTCGAAGATCTGGTGGCCGAGGGCAACAACCTGATCTTCGCGGCGAGCTACGGCTACATGGACCCGATGATCGAAGTGGCGAAACGTCACCCCGATGTCGTCTTCATGCATAATTCGGGTTTCAAGACCGAAGCCAATGCAGGCACCTATTTTGGCCGCATCTATCAGGCGCGCTATCTCGCCGGCATCGTTGCAGGCGCCAGCACGGAAGCGAACGTCATCGGCTATGTCGCTGCCTTCCCAATTCCGGAGGTTATCCGCGGTATCAACGCTTTTGCTCTCGGTGCGCAGTCCGTCAATCCAGAGGTGCGCATCAATGTGGACTGGACCGAGACCTGGTACGGCCCCAGCATTGAGCGCGAAACGGCGGATGCGCTGCTCGACCAGGGAGCCGACGTCATCACCATCCATCAGGACTCGCCGGCCGCCATCCAGGCGGCAGCGCAGCGCGGCAAGCTTGCGATCGGTTATCAAAGCGACATGCAGGCCTTTGCGCCCGATGCCGTGCTGACCTCGGTGATCTGGAACTGGAGCGGTCTCTATAAGGAGGTCGCGTCTGACATGGCGGAAGGCAACTGGAGGCCGGATCAGATCTGGGATGGCCTGGAGCAAGGCGTCGTCGACCTCGCGCCCTTGTCGGACAAGGTGCCTGGCGACATCCAGAGCTTGGTGGAACAGCGCCGTAATGCCATCGTTGACAGGACGCTACGGATCTTTGAAGGACCGATCCGCGATGCCAACGGCGACATCCGGGTGCCATCAGGCCAGGTGCTGTCGGACGCCGATCTTCTGACCATGGACTACTACGTCCTTGGTGTCGAAGGCGGCATTGCCCCGACCCTCTCCACCGTTTCTGACGACGACGAAGCCAGCTAAGCACCGGGGGCGGTGCGGCCTTGCCTCGCTAGAGATTGCATCGCCCTCCTCTGTTTTCCTCTCAAACGCTTGGATATGATGACCGGCAAAGGGGAGGAACTGCATGAGCGAGACGGTTCGCGTCGCCACGTTCGACGGGCCAGGTGCGGGTCCGGTGATCCGCATGGTGTCGAGGCCGGCGGTGCCGGCGAAAGCAGCTCTCATCCAGATCGGCGCCTGCGGCGTGTGCGGTACGGATCTGCACATCCTGAAAGGTCACTGGCCAAAGCCGCTCCCCTGGCCCTTCACCCTCGGTCACGAGCTTGCCGGCGTCATCGTCGAGAAGGGCGACGCACTCACTGAGGACTTCATGGGGCTGCCTCTGGCAGTCGGCTCCAAGGTGATGCTGCCGCCGCTCATGCCCTGCGGCAGCTGCTATTACTGCGTGCACTATCCAGAAACCGCCAACAAATGTCTGACGCCCGTTTACTATGGGCGCTATCTCGGCTTCGAGAAGCCGCCCCACCTCTGGGGCGGCTGGGCGGAGATGGTCTATGTCGACCTGGAAGAGCTGCCGGGCACCAAGATCTACAAGCTCCCCGACGATATGAGCCTTCGCCTGGGCACCTTGTCCGAGCCGCTAACCTCCTGCATCCGTGCCTTCAACCGGGCCCGCGGCGCGGGAGGCTTCAAGGCGGGCTCGACGGTGGTCGTCCAGGGCTCCGGCCCGATCGGCGTGCTTGCGGTCGCAGCGGCGCAGGAGATGGGCGCGGGGCGTGTCATTGCCGTCGGCGCGCCGGAGGAGCCGCGCCTCGCGCTTTGCAGGAAATTCGGTGCGGAAGCGACGGTGAACCTCGACGAGCACGAGACACCGGACGCACGCATCGCCGCGGTTCGAGAAATCGTCGGCGGCTTCGGGGCCGACGTGGTGATGGACTGCTCCGGTCATCCGTCCGCTGGGCCGGAAGGCATCGAAATGCTTCGGGACGGCGGTACCTATGTCGAGATGGGTCAGTTCACCGACGCCGGATCGGTCTGGACCAACTGGCACCGCATCTGCACCAAGGACATCAACCTGCTCGGCAGCTGGGCGTTCACCGCGAACGACATCGCCGAAGGCATCAAGATGCTGGATCGCGCGCGCGATCGCTTCCCCTGGACCGAGATGCAAACGCTGTTCCCCTTTACGGAGGCGGGGGTGAGCGAGGCGATCGAAAGCGCCATCGCCATGAAGAGCGTGAAGGCGACGATCGTGCCCTATCCCGATCTCGCCTCCTGACCCTTTGAAAGATGGAGCCGATCATGCAGCAGCGACGAGAGGTCACCGACGAGCTACGGGCCACGGTCCGAAAGGAATTGCCCGAGGTCGACGACATCCAGGACGATGACCTTCGGCGAAAAGTGATCGAGGCCTGGGCGCTCTGCCTTACCTACAGCAGCTTTGACAGCATCGATGCGATCGAGCCAGCGGCCAATCCAGGCATCAATCGCTTGAAAAAGGGCCGGCAGAGCGATCACATTCGAGGAGTCACGCGCATGGCCGCCGCAGTCGCCGACCAGATGTGCGGGCTGATGCCGGATCTCATGGTCGATAGGGATATCCTGATCGCCGGTGCCCTTTGCCATGACGTCGGCAAGCCCTTCGAATTCGATCCGGAGAACCGCAAGCGCTGGGACGCCAATCCCTATCAGGCAGGTCTGCCCGCCATCCGCCACCCGGCGTTCGGCGTCCATATCTGTTTGAGCGTCGGTCTGCCCGAAGAAGTCGCCCACTGCGCCGCCGCGCACAGCGGCGAGGGTGAACTTGTGGTGCGCTCTCTTGAAAACACCATCATCCACCATGTCGACTACGCGTTCTGGAACGTCTGCCGCGCAGGCGACCTCCTGGTGCCGGAAACGATGCGGGTGCTGAAGTCGGGCAAGTGAGGGGTTGGGTGCAGCCAGATGCGCCCGATCGCCGAATGTTAGACCAACGTTAACATCTGTCCGGCATGCTGATCGTGGGAGCACGGCGTCGATTTATGATGGAATAAGCAATCAAAGGTTGAAATGTCTCAACTTTCTGGCGATAATATTGTCCCCTTTCGTGGGAGATCACCCGTGGCGACCAATCGCTCGTCTTTTGTGCGTGAAGAGCGCCGGTCTCTGGTCAGCCTGCAGGACGAGCCGCATCCCGACCGCCTGCGTCAGCTGACCTACCGGTTGCGTGATCGCGGCTGGTCGGAAGACTCGATCCTGCTGTTGAAGGTGGCGGTGACGATGAGCGGGGCTTTTGTTCTTGCCTATGTCCTTGCTTCCGTCCTCACCGCCTTTGGGCTCGCGCAGTTCATTCTCTCCTGACCCATCAGTTTTTCGGCTGGGGTGGTGCCGGCAGCGGTTGCTCGATCTTGCCGAAGGAGGCGCCTTCGTCAGCCGGCGGGTCGTTGTCGGGAGCGGGATGGCTTTCGAGTAGAATGACGGCGAGGGCGAGGATGATGAAGCCGTAGAAAAGCCGCGATCCCCAATCCATATCGCGATGGCAAAATCGGGCTCGCCGCCATTTGGCGATGTCATAATGGGTGATGACCTTGGGCTGATCCGTGCCTCTTAGCCCGGTCTCCTGCTGAATGATGGCCTGGAGGTCGACATCCTCGGCGCCAAGCCTGGCTTCGTCGATGATCGCGCACTGAATGCGGCTGAGCAGCCTGCCGGTGTCGCGCCAGGCCTTCTTCTCCTTCTCCGAGATGTGGTTCAGAAAAGCGGCGATGCACGCCATGGCGCCGGCGAAGGCCAGGGCGAGATGATCCAGCGTGAACGCGGCGAGACCGGAGGCGCCGCCGGCGATGAAAAGCGCCATGCCTGAGATGATGGTGATGCGCGCGTTGCAGGCCGACTGCTCGCTGTGATTGGCCTGCTCGACCCAGTTCTCCAGAAGGGCACAGACCAGGTCGATGCTGAAGAACCGTCCCTTGGGACCGGATTCGTCGAAGGCGGGATCGACCAAGGGCGTGTCCAATGCAGCCATTCATCACGAAAATAGGTTGATAGAAATAATAGTTATTCTACCAAAAAGAGCAAGCTATGACGGTCAGCATTCTCCCGCCGCCTATGGGTCGATAGAGCGTCCACAGTCGATGCGCTCAGTGCTGCGCGCGCCGAAATCAAGTCGTTGCTGGAATGTCTGCCGGACGGACGCACTGCTGGTGCCCGAGACGCTGGCGGCATTGAATGCCGAGCATTGGAGCGCTCCCTTTGTTAGGGTGAGGTCTAAAATTCAAATCTGCATCCAATATTGAAAAACCTATGGATAACTAAGGCCAAAAAATCACTAAATGGGAAAATCTTCTATAAAATCGCTTCAGTCGAATTACTTGGTATGATCAAAATTCTCTTAAGAAATCTACTTGTTAATCTGCTTCTTTTTTTTGGAAGTCTTTAGAAAAATTGTAGATGGCTGTAGAGCCATATGTGCACTTTGCTCTCTCATTGAGAAGCTTGGGAGCTACCTGTTTCCTGGTGATCCGCCAAATCTAAGGCAGTGCGTGACTAACCGGCCAAAGCCTTCCGCAACAGCTCGTTCACCAACTTCGGATTGGCTTGGCCCTTGGTCTTCTGCATGACCTGGCCGACGAACCAGCCGATCAGCTTTGGATTGTCCTTGGCCTTTTCGACCTGCGCCGGATTGGCCTCGACGATTTCGGCGATGATCTGCTCGATCGCACCGGTGTCCGAAATCTGCTTCAGGCCTTTTTCTTCCACGATGTCGCTAGGCGACTTCCCGGTGGAGACCATGTCCTGGAACACCTGCTTCGCGATTTTGCCGGAGATGGTGCCGTCCTTGATCAGTTCGGTCAGCGCGCCGAGGTCGCCGGCGGTGATCGGCGACTGTTCGATCTCCAGCCCTTCGCGATTGAGATGGCCAAAGAGGTCGGTGGTGATCCAGTTCGCAACCATCTGGGCATCCCTGCCACTGGCAGCGGCTTCGAAATAGTCGGCTGCTGCCCTCTCCGCCATCAGCACGGATGCAGTGTCCTTAGCCAAGCCTAAATCCTGCATGAAGCGCTCCCGCTTCGCATCGGGGAGCTCAGGGAGCTCGGCCCGGATTTTCTCGATGAAGGCGTCTTGCAAGACCACCGGCAAAAGGTCGGGGTCGGGGAAGTAGCGGTAGTCGTGGGCTTCTTCCTTGGAGCGCATGGAGCGGGTTTCGCCGCGCTCGGCATCATAGAGGCGGGTTTCCTGAACCACCTCGTCGCCCGCTTCGATCAGCTCGATCTGGCGGCGGGCCTCGTAGTCGATCGCGCGGCCGACGAACCTCATGGAGTTCAGGTTCTTGATCTCGGCTCGGGTTCCCAACCCGTCGCCCGGGCGGCGGACGGAGACGTTGGCATCGCAGCGGAGCGAGCCCTCTTCCATGTTGCCGTCGCAGGTGCCGAGATAGCGGAGGATCGAGTGCAGCTTCCGCATATAGAGCACCGCTTCCTCGGAAGACCGGATATCCGGCTCGGACACGATCTCCATCAGGGCGACGCCCGAGCGGTTCAGATCGACCAGCGTCGCGTCCGGCCGCTGATCATGCACGCTTTTGCCCGCATCCATCTCCAGATGTAGACGCGTGATGCCGATTTTTTTGGACGTACCGTCCTCGAAGTCGATGGTGAGGACGCCCGTTCCCACGATGGGTTCGGCGTACTGCGATATCTGATAACCGCAGGGCAAGTCGG
Organism: Pseudomonadota bacterium; assembly: GCA_039028235.1. Taxonomy (GTDB): domain Bacteria; phylum Pseudomonadota; class Alphaproteobacteria; order Geminicoccales; family Geminicoccaceae; genus JANQPX01. Next base: position 15,837 of record JBCCIN010000029.1, on the reverse strand, counting down.
GATAGAAGTAATTCTTGCGCTCGAACACGGAGTGCTTGTTGATCTCGGCATCGAGTCCTAGGCCGGTCTTGACCGCCTGTTCGATGCAGAAGGCGTTTACGGTAGGCAGCATGCCGGGCATGCCGGCATCGATCAGCGAGACGTGGCTGTTGGGAGCACCGCCGAACTCGGCAGAGGCGCCGGAGAACAGCTTGGCCTTCGAGCTGACCTGGGCATGGACCTCGCAGCCGACGACCACTTCCCAGGAGCCGGTCGCCCCCTGAATGAGGTTTTGCTCGCTCATGCCCGACCTCCTTCGGCGAGGTAAGGCGGCAGGGCGGTGAAGCCGGCCGCTTCCTCGAGAACGCCGGCGGCGCGCAGCACGGTCGCTTCGTCAAACGGCCGGCCGATCAGTTGCAGGCCGAGCGGCAGGTTGTCGCCATCCAGGCCGGCGGGAACGGAAATGCCGGGGAGGCCAGCCAGATTTGTCGGCACAGTGAAGACGTCGTTCAGATACATCTTGATCGGATCGTCGGCACGCTCGCCGATGCCAAAGGGTGCAAAAGGTGTCGTCGGCGTGAGGAGCAGATCGACCGTATCGAAAGCTTGATCGAAGTCGCGCTTGATCAGCGTCCTGATCCGTTGTGCCTTAAGATAGTACGCATCGTAATAGCCCGCCGACAGCACATAAGTACCGATCAGAACGCGTCGCTTGACCTCGTCGCCAAATCCTTCGCCGCGAGTTTTCTCATAGGTCTCGATCAGATTCTCACCGTCGACCCGAAGGCCATAGCGCATGCCGTCATAGCGCGCGAGGTTCGAGGACGCCTCGGCCGGGGCAACAATATAGTAGGCGGGAAGAGCGTATTTCGTGTGCGGCAGGCTGACCTCGCGGATTTCGGCACCGGCCCCGCGCAGCCACTCCACACCCTTTTGCCAGAGATCGATGATGTCCTTAGGCGTGCCGTCCATACGATATTCGTTGGGGATACCGATCTTGAGCCCCTTGATATCGCCGGTCAGTGCCGCCTCGAAATCCGGCACGTCGACCGTTGCCGACGTGCTGTCCTTCGGGTCATGACCAACCATGCGCTGCAGCAGAATCGCTGCATCGCGCACGTTGCGCGTCATCGGGCCTGCCTGGTCGAGCGAGCTTGCGAAGGCGACGATGCCGAAGCGCGAGCAGCGCCCATAGGTCGGCTTCATGCCGACGCAGCCGACGAAGCTCGCGGGCTGGCGGATCGACCCGCCGGTATCGGTGCCGGTAGCACCCAGGCATAGCCTGGCGGCGACGGCCGACGCGGAGCCGCCCGAGCTTCCGCCCGGGACCAGGGGGCGAGCCGCCCCAGGCTCAGACCAGGGATTCGTCACCGGTCCGAAATAACTCGTGATGTTCGAGGAGCCCATAGCGAACTCGTCGAGATTGGTCTTGCCCAGCAGCACCGCACCTGCGTCCCAGAGCTTGCTCGTCACGGTGGACTCGTAAGGAGGAACGAAGCCTTCGAGGATGTGTGAGCCGGCCGTGCTCTGGATGCCCTCGGTGCAGAAGAGGTCCTTGATCGCCAGCGGAAGACCTTCCAGGTCACGGTGACTTCCAGCGGCGAGGCGACGATCGGACTCTTCCGCCATGGCGAGTGCTTTTTCCGGCGTTTCGACGATGAACGCATTCAGATCGCGTGCGGCCTCGATCGCCTTGATGTAGGCCTCAGTCAGCTCGACAGATGAAAAATCCCGATTTTGCAAACCCTCGCGTGCCTGGGCGAGGTCCAGTTCGAGAAGAGTCATTCGACCACCTTCGGCACCACGAAATGGCCGTCCTGCTGCTCGGGGGCGTTCTTCAGGATGTCTTCAACTTTGTCGCCATCGGTGACTTCGTCGCTACGCATGGCCAGCTTGGCCTCGCCGACCGAGGTCATCGGCGGTACGCCGTCGGTGTCGACCTCGTTCAGCTGCTCGATCCAGCCCATGATGTTGGACAATTCGGCGGCGAGCGCCGACCGTTTCGCGGGATCAATCTCGATCCTGGCTAGCCTCGCGATCCTGGCCACATCGGCCTCGTCGAGCGACATCGCTCCTGGTCTCCTCGCACGCCTTCGGGTAAGGGATAAAAACCTCGAAAATCCGCGGCGAAAGCTACACCCCTTGCCGATCCTAAGCAACCTCCAGGACTTATTGGACGCCACTGGTCGCGCACCGGCGCATCGACTCGGTCTGCTCGGTCTGGATGTGTCGAAAAAGGCGATCGGGGTGGCGGGTACGGATCCCGACTGGCAACTGGCCACGCCGCTGGTCACGATCGGTCGCACCCGGCTCAAGGCCGACCTCGAGCGGCTTCGTTCACTGCTCGCCGAACGTGCTGCGGGCGCGTTGGTAATCGGACTGCCGCTCAATATGGACGGCAGCGAAGGCCCCCGCTGCCAGGCGATCCGTCAATTCGCCAAGGATGTCGATCGAGCGCTGAATTTGCCGATCCTCCTCTGGGACGAACGCCTCACCACCTTTGCCGCGGAGGAGCGAGCCGACGAGATCGGGCTGAAAGGCCGGAAAAAAGCCAACCTGCTGGATGCAATTGCCGCAGCCCTGATCCTTGAGGACGTGCTGGATGCCGCCAGTCGCCGCCATTAGTGCAAAATGCTCTGCGAACGCCCCATAAACGGCCCATGGTTAGCTTTTTCTTAAAGAAGTTCTGCGACGCTGCAGTTGATGATCAACTGCAAGAGCACGATCGACATGGGATCGAAATCGCGGATCAGGCGCTTCTGTCTGGATGAGAAGGGCGGCGCCATCATGCTTGTCGCCTTGTCGATCTTCGTGCTCGTCGGCGCGCTCGGTGTCGCACTCGACAGCGCGCGGGGTTATACGGCGCAGAGCAAGTTGCAGGGAGCCGTCGATGCGGCAGCGCTTGCTGGCGCCAAGGCCCATGTCCAGCATAGAGACGATGCGTCCTCGGAAGCGAGAATGTTCTTCGATGCTAATTATGACGACGACTATATGGGCGGCGAGTTGACCGATTTTGACGCAGGCGTCAACGAAGTCAGTGAAAATATGGTTGTCAGGGCGGTCGTGACGATCCCGACGACCTTCATGCAGATCTTTGGCTTTGAAGAGATATCACTGACTGGCGAAGCCGAGGTTGCCGCCAAACACACCAATCTCGAACTTGCCGTTGTCGTTGATGTAACGGGTTCGATGAACTGGCTCGACACCAGTGGTGATGTCAAGATCGAGTCGCTCAGAACCGCTGGAGCAACACTTTTGACGTCGATTTTCGACGAGCAAGAGTCCATGCCAGGCGTTTATCTGTCCCTCGTGCCCTATAGAGCGGCAGTCAATGTCGGTCCTTCCAGGACCGGCTGGCTGCGCGACTATGATGCGTCAGACTTTAGCCCCTATGGCTGGCGTGGCTGTGCCCTCGCTCGTGATGCGCCCAAGGACCAGGATGATCGACCACCCAACGGCGTAGGAAACCGCTTTCCTCCCTACCACTGGCCAACGAGCGAATGGCAGTACTGGATGGGCTGGGTCCTTGGGCCTTATGACCCGAATATTGTCTGCCCGGTCAACGAGGTGATTCCGCTTACCGATCAACGCGAGACGATCGAGGATGGTATCGAAGCTCTCGTTGCACGCTCCGGCGGTGGGACCCAGACAAGTCAGGGTCTTGTCTGGGGGTGGCGGACATTGTCGCCGCGCTGGAGAGGATATTGGGGCTCCCCCACGCCGGCCGACATGCCGCTGGATTATGATGAACCGGACTTGGTCAAGGCCATTGTCTTCATGACCGATGGCATCGCTGACATCGGCTGGGAGCTTATGGCCTATGGTTTTCTGGACGAAGGCAATCTCGGCACCACGAACGAGAGCCTCGCCGAAGCCGAGGTCAATACGCGGCTGGCGGCTATTTGTGAAGCGATCAAGGACGAGGGGATCAAAATCTTCTCGGTCATGTTTGCCGTCTCTGATCCGACCATTGAGACAACTTACCGAGACTGCGCTTCCGATCCGGCCTTTTTCTTCAACTCTGCGACCGGCGATCAATTGGACGCCGCCTTCGCGACCATCGGCCGCCAGCTGTCGTCACTTCGCCTGACCAACTGATCGAGAGGCGGAATCGGCTTGGCCCTGTCCCTGAGCAGGGTCGTTCCAGCCTGTGCAGGGTGGCCATCCGATGCCGGAATAGCCTAACCTCGCTGAAACAAGCGGGTGCTGCCGATGGCTTTCGATTACACGTCCCTGTTCCGCCCCGATCTGCCGACGCCGGCTGCAAAATGGAGCGGATTCCCTCGCTACAATTTCGTCGGCGGCCATAATGATGCCGATCACGTTCCAACGGATCTCTTGGCTGCTGCTGCGCGTGACGTGCTCTTACGCGAAGGGCACACACTTGCCACCTACAGGCTCGAAAGCGGGCCGCAGGGCTATATCGGTCTTCGCGAGCTCATCGCGGCCAAGCTCAAGGCGAGGGCAGGCATGGCCTGCGATGCCGACGACATCCTGGTGACCACCGGCTCGCTGCAGGTGCTCGATCTGGTCAACGCTGCCTTCATCGAGCCTGGCGACACTGTGATCGTCGAGGCGGACTGTTATGCCGGGACACTGAGCCGGCTGGCGGCGGCGGGTGCCAAGACCGTCGGCGGCGAGCTCGACGACGACGGCATGCGCATGGACCACCTCGGATCCGTCCTTCATGATCTGAAGGCCAACGGCATCAGACCAAAATTTCTCTACACCATTCCGACGGTGCAGAATCCGACAGGCACGGTCCTGCCCGCCGAGCGCCGCCTCGAACTCCTGCGGCTCGCCGCCGCCCATGATTTCACGATCTTCGAGGACGACTGCTATGCCGATCTCCTCTGGGAAGGCGAGCGGCCGCCGACCATCCGTGCCTTGGACAAGGATGGGCGCGTCATCTATTGCGGCTCCTTCTCCAAGTCGATCGCGCCTGCTCTTCGTGTCGGCTATGTGGTCGCCGAGTGGGCGGTCGTCAGCCGGCTGATCGCGCTCAAGGATGATGCCGGCAGCGGCGCGCTCGAACAGATGACGCTCGCCGAAGCCCTGGATATCGAGCGCTTCGACGATCATGTGAGCGCACTCAGCAGCGTCTTGAAGGAAAAATGTGCCCTCATGATGAGCGCGCTCGACGAGCATTTCGGTACGGCGGCCGAATTCGAAGCGCCGAAGGGCGGGATTTTTCTCTGGGTGACCCTGCCGCCGACCGTGAACACCACTGCACTTGCCGAGGCCGCTCTGGCGGAAGGCGTGACGCTTAATCCAGGTGCGGAATGGTCCGCCGATCCTGAGACGGGACGCCGAAAGCTCCGTCTGTGCTTTGCCAATCCGCCCAGGGAAACCATCAAAGAAGGGATCGCCAGGCTCGCTGAGATATGCCATCGAGAAACCGGCATTCCCCTGCGCAGTGCCAATGTCGACAGGTCCCGAACCTGAGCGCCTCCTAACCATGTCCTTTCGTGAATGGTTGACCGGATCGCGACTTCGCGCGACCTTCTGGCATCAGTCTGTTTCGGAGGAGACGGCGTGCGTCCGGCCCGATCGATTATCGGCCTTACCATCCTGGTCTTGACTTTAGGCCTGGGGCTGTCGGCCTGCCGGGACGATGAGAGCTGGAACCGTGCGGTGCGTGCCGACGATGGGACGCGAGTCAGTCAGGTCCGGCGGAATGCGGAGACCCGACAGGCATCGCGAACGGTCAGCGATCGCCAGCGCGAGCGCCGGGCCAGAAGGGATCGCACGAGCAGGCGGCTTGGCCGCGATGGCGGACGGCTTCTTCCTCATTTCGCCGATTACGCCGTTCATGAGACCGGCTTCGCTACCACCCGGTTCAAGAGCGCTCACGGCACACTGACCGTAGAGCTGATCGATGACTGCGGTGATTGGACGCTTCAGGAGAAGTGGGATCTCGACCTGCGCGATCAGGATGACCGGTCCCATCCGAGCAATCTGCTCTACCGGGCATCGGAAGTATCATCGGCCGGCAAGTTCGTGTTCGCCTATAGCCGCGATCATCTGGGCGAGCGCACGGATTATATCGGCGACGTGCTCGAGATCGATGGCGGGTTTCTGGCGCGCTTCCAGACGCCGGAAATTGCTGACGAGTATATGGAACCGGGTCTGGTTTTCCCGGTCACCCATCTTCGCCAGACACTGGCGGAAGCCCGCCGCGAGCGGACTGGCTTCGAAGCGTTCGTCTTCGACGGCGGCAATGCGTTTCCCTATCGTGCCGTGACCACGATCAGCCAGCCGCGGCGCCCGGACGATCGCAACCAGCGCGTCGTTGCTGCGCGCACGGAACTCGACGTTCAGACGTCCGACCGGCTGCCGGACGGACGCCATTGGCCGGTACGGGTAGAATACTTCCCACCAAATGACGCCTATGCGCCGCCGGTTTTCGTGCGCGAATTTTTGCTGCATGAGAGTGGCGTCGTGCTCAGCTTTCACTTCGACTACGGGGACATTCAGATGGATGCGCGGCTGAAGAACCTGGACATCCGCGAGCCCAGACCATGCCCGAATTGATCCCGGCCCACCGGGTCCGCAAGCCTGTCCATCAGACCGTTGCCTGCGTACTGCCTGTCCCCTTCTTGACCATAGCGATGTGACGATGACCGAACGCCCTCGATTTCCTCCGATCTTTCGCGCCTATGCGGTGACCGCCGATCTCGATCCGGTGGAGCGCGCGACCGAGATGGCGAAGGAAGGCACCGATGCCGGTACGCTGCTCTGGAGTGCCCGGCAAGATGTCTTTGAGTGCGCCGTGGTCCTGGCGCCGGAGAATTCGCTCGAGACGTCGCTGCCGGTGCTGCTCACGGCAAGCCTCGGCCTGGGCGATGCTCTCGGCGCACTGATACCACCGGTCATCGCGGTCACCTTCGGTTGGCCCGACCGTGTTGAACTCAATGGCGGGACGGTTGGGCGGATTCGTCTGATCCTGTCAGATACGCCGAATCCCACAGCGGTCCCGGACTGGTTGGTGATCGGCTTTAGTCTCGCCAATTCCGGCCATTGGCGGCAAATCGGCGATGGGGGCAAGCCGATGACGACGCTCGTCGAGGAAGGTTGCCAGGTCGATCTGCTGGACCTGCTTGAAGCCTTCAGCCGTCATTTTCTCGCCTGGATCAATCGCTGGCAGGGGGATGGTGTGCAGCCGGTGCAGCAGGCCTGGATGAGCCGGACGCTGGAGGTCGGCAAGTCGGTGAGCATCGATATCGGTGGCCGCTCCCGCAGCGGCACCTTCAAGGGGCTGGACGAGCTTTGCGGCCTCGAACTGGTCGATCACGGACGCCACACGATGATCCCGCTCGAAACCGCCATTCAAAGCTCGTCATGAGCCGTTTCTATGGCTGAGTTCTGGCGAAGTGCCGGCTGGCACCTTACGGAGCGGGGCGACGACGGGCGCATCAAGGCGACGGACGACTGGCTGCGCGCCTATCTGCATCGGCCGGAGCTGGCTTTGGTGGAGGAGTCCTGTCCGGCGGAGCACGCCCTGCACCAAAAACTGGTCGAGGAACCGCGTGCGGAGATCGCCGAGCGCGATCTTGGAGGCCTCGCAGATGCCGATGTCGCCGCCAATTATCGGATCTACGCCACCTATCGCGACCGGCTTTTCTCCAAGCCATCGATCGAATCTGCCTATCTCGACATGATCGAAAACGGGATCGACGGCATCCCGCCGCTCTTTCTCGATCAGCTCGTCCATGTGCTCCTTCGCCATATCCTCGATAGCTCCGACGATCCGATCCGACTCAGAGCGGCCGAGCCGTTCTTCCGAACGCAGAAGGTGTCGATCCAGGACGGCCGCGTCATGCTTGCCGATGAGGAAACGGTGGAGATGCATGCCTCCGGCCAGGGTTTCGGTTCGCTCGGGAGGCTTTTGGTTCAGGCCGAAACCCAGCTCGCCACCGTCGATCTCGACGTGCTCGATGAGACCAATGCCGAAACCTATTGGCAGCGCAGCGATCGCTTCGATACCGTCCTCGATCTCGGCTTCACGCGGCCCGGCCTCGATGGCTTTTGCCGCGTGCTTGAAGCCTGGGTGCGTCATTTGCGTGGCGTCGAGCTGCGCGTTCAACCGGTGCAGCAGATCAGCGATGAGAAGTGGAGCTGGCACATCGGCCTCGATGCCGAGGCCAGCGCCTTCCTGAACGATCTCTACGGTGGTGAGGAGATCGACGAGGCGAGGCGCGCACGTCTGCTCAGCCTGTTCCGCCTGGAATTCGTCGATGCCGCCGATATGCTGGAGCGCGTGCGCGGGCGCCCCGTCTATCTCGGACTGATGATGTCGGAAAATGAGCGGCTGACCGTGAAGCCGCAGAATATCCTCGCCAACCTGCCGCTTGCAGCGCGCTCCTGACCGGTCTACCTCTGCTGATCAACAAGACCTTTGGTGATAAATCTGGAGCCAGTTATGGACGAAGATGTCTTCAATATGAGCGTCAGAAAATTCCTGAAGAAGGTTGGTGTGACCTCGCAGCGCGAGATCGAGCAGGCGGTGCGTGATGCCGTCAAGGCCGGCAAGATCGATGCGTCGAGTGAGCTCACCGCGACCGTGAAGTTGACCGTCGACGGAGTCGATCTCGACGAGACGATCACCGGCAAGATCGAGCTGACCTGAACTGGGCGTGCCCGACCGTCAGCCCGTATTTCTCGACCGGCCGGCAGCGCGCGTGCTGGCAGCGCTGGTGATCCTGCTATGCGCGGCCCTGCTCGTCTATATCCACCGCGACGACGTCCGAACACTGACCGGTGCCGATCAGGGCCAGGGAAGTGGTGCGGCCTCCGACGATCCGGCCGCCGCCTGCATCGAGCAACGCTTCGCGGAGATCGACGGCATGGTCGAGGAGGGCGTGGTCGGCGACGAGCAGGCGGCGACGTTCAAGCAGCGGGCAGAGGCGATGTGTCGCGCGACCACCGGCGATGGCGGATCGGCGCCGCCTTTGCCGGTGAACTGATGTCACGTGTCGAGGCCAGGGCCGCGCTCAGCGTCTTTCCTGAAAGAACGTCTTCAGCAAGTCGGCAGCTCGGCGTTCGCCGATTCCGCCATAGACCTCAGGCGCATGATGGCAGGAGCTCGAAGCAAAGATCCTCGGGCCATGATCGACGCCGCCGCCCTTGGGATCGGCCGCACCATAATAGAGGCGGCGAATGCGCGCGAAGCCGATGGCGGCGGCGCACATCGGGCAGGGCTCAAGCGTAACGTAGAGGTCACAGGCGGTAAGGCGGATCTCGCCTAGAAGGCGCGCTGCTTCGCGAAGGACCAGCATTTCCGCATGGGCGGTCGGATCGAGTGTCTCCAGCATGCGATTGCCGTCTGCGGCGAGGATCTCTCCCTTTGCATCGGTTATCACCGCGCCGACGGGCACTTCGCCGCGTGACGCGGCGGCCTCGGCTTCGGCCAGGGCGTGTTCCATCGGCGTCGGATGATGGGCCTTCATGGTTGGGATGACGTCGCTTGTAGAGTGGGCGCGCCGAAGGCCGGCGGCGACGGATCACCTGGAGCAGCCAGCACCAGCACCTTGAACGCTTCGCCCATGGCGCTGGCATCGGTCAGCCGGAACAGAGCCTCGCGCAGATTTCGCTGCTGATCGGGATCGGCACGTTCCAGGAGGGCTGCGGTCCTGACCTCGATGCCGAGCGTTCTGAGAAAAGTCCCCTGCGGCACCGGACCGTATATGTCGGCACCGCCCTCGGCTGCGGCCTCGCCCAGGCGCTTGAAGTCTACCTGCGTGGTCAGATCGACCTCGCCCGGCAGGCGCAGCGGATCGACCGGGCGATGATCCCGAACCGCCTGCAGCGTGTCCCCGGTCGACCGGTCGACCCAGGCGCCGTAGTCGATGATCATGGCAACACCGCCGTCCCGCCGGATCCGCTCACCGATCGACTGGGCGAGTTTTTCCCGCAGGGGGCTGATCTCGGCGATTTGTCCGGGCTCGGTCGTTTCAAGCCTATCGAGGCTGCCGACCAGTGCCGAAGGGGCGTCGCCCGTGGTGAAGGCGAAGCCATCGCCATCAAACGTTACCTGCCGTTCCGCCCAGCCGCTTTCGGTTCGTATGAGCTGATGCGCAGGCAGGGCATCGAAGAACTCGTTGGCAACAAGGAAGATCGGCCCGTCCGGCACGCTGTTCAGCCGTTTATGCCAGGCGATCGCATGACTGCTGAGTGTCGTCCGCTGATGAGCGCGCAGGCGCTTGCTGGTCTCGACGAGATGGACGTCTGCGGCCCTTTGAAACCCAGGCACCATCGCCGTCGCGCGCAAGATGTCCGCCATCAGCTGGCCGCGGCCAGGGCCGAGCTCGACCAGGCGGCAAGACGCTGGCCGGCCTGCTTCCGCCCAGGCCGTGGCCAGCCAAAGCCCGATCAGCTCACCAAAGACCTGGCTGATCTCCGGTGCGGTCACGAAATCGCCGGCAGCACCAAAGGGTTCTTTTGTTTGATAGTAACCGTCGTCGGGGTGGTTGAGCGCCAGGTCCATGAAGTCGGCGACGGTGATCGGGCCGCCGGCTCTGATCCGCTGCTGGATTAGGCTCTGCAGCGGCGTCTGTTCAGGAGGGCTCGGCGTGGGTCTGCTTCGTGCCGGCATGGCTTCGGCGCCGCATGATGAAGAAGAGGCCGACCAGGATCATCGGCACGGACAGGATCTGCCCCATGGTGACACTGCCGCCGAGCAGGAGCCCGAGATGATCGTCCGGCTCTCGGAAGAGTTCGACGAATGTCCTTGAGAGGCCGTAGCCGATCAGAAAAATGCCGCCGAGAAGACCGGCGCTCTCTGGTGTGCGCGGCCGCTTTGCGATCCAAAAGAGGATCAGGAACAGCAAGAGACCCTCGAGCGCGGCCTCGTAGAGTTGGCTTGGATGGCGCGGTTCCGGCCCGCCATGAGGAAAAACCATGGCCCAGGAAACATCGCTCGCCCGTCCGAACAGCTCGCCATTGATGAAATTGGCAATTCGCCCGAAGAAAAGGCCGATCGGGACCGCTGCGGCCACAGCATCGCCGATCTCAAAAACCGAGATTCCTCGGCGCCAGGCAAACAGCGCCATCGCCACCAAAACGCCGATCAGCCCGCCATGGAAGGACATGCCACCTTGCCAGACCGCAAGAATCTCGCCGGGATGGCTGAGATAGAAGCCCGGCTTGTAGAAAAGGACGTAGCCAAGCCGACCACCGAGCACGACGCCGAGCGTGACGTAGAGCAGGAGATCGTCCAGGTCGAGCGGCGTCAGCGTCCAGCCCGGCCGTCGCACCAGCCAGCGCAAATAGAGCCAGCCGAGTACGAGCCCGCCGATATAGGCGAGCGCATACCAGCGAATCGCAAAGGGGCCGATCTCGACGATGACCGGGTCGATCGCAGGAAAGGCGATGGCGAAGGTCGGCAATGTGATGATCCGAAGCTGACGGTTGCTGGCGCTATATAGGCTCACCCGCATGATCGCGGCAAGGTCGTAGCGCCGATCGCTCAAGGGCGGATGGGAAAGGCGGTCAACCCGATCCCGCTGGCGGTGCCTGCCGAACCCGTCGCAGCGGACAAGGTCGCCTATAGAGGATGCGTATTTGGCTGCCTATACCGGGCGCTCGTCTTCGGATCGCACCGGCAGCCCCTGCCAGTCCTTGATCGAACGCAGCGCGAAGATCGAGCGCATGCTGGCGACGCCGGGGAGATCCGAGAGCACGTTTCGGTGGATGCGATCATAATCGGCGACGTCCTTGGCGATAATGCGCAGGATGTAGTCCGAAGCGCCGGTGGTGAGCTTGCATTCCAGGATTTCGTCATGGCTCAGCACCGCCTGCTCGAACTCTTCGAGTGCCGAATGATGCTGCGAAAACAGGGAGATCTCGGCGAAGACCTCGATCTCGAGGCCTAAAGCCTTGGCGTCGAGCCTGGCCCCGTAACCCTCGATGATCCCGGTAGACTCGAGGATCTTGATCCGCCGATGACAGGCGGAAAGTGAAAGCCCAGCACGCTCCGCAATATCCGCGATCGGCTGGCGTGAATCGCGCTGCAGTTCGTTTAAAATTTTGACATCAAGGCGATCCACGGGAAATTTTCCCTCCATTTTGCCGATATCAAGAATTTTCTCCATAATACCGTGGCTGTAGCAAGAACTTTCGTAACAAATCCCGTGACATTGCTGCCATAGTGCCGCCAGTCTTATTTCCAAACGGGGGGCTTCCATGCGTATTGGCACGCCGAAAGAGATCAAGAATCACGAATATCGCGTTGGTCTCACGCCCGAGAGCGTGGCCGAGCTGGTCACGCACGGCCACGAGGTGCTGATCGAGACCAAGGCAGGTGCTGGTATCGGTGCGGATGACGCCGACTATGTCGATGCGGGTGCTTCGATCGTCGACACGGCCGAAGAGGTTTTTGCCAAGGCCGACATGATCGTGAAGGTCAAGGAGCCGCAGGCGGGCGAGCGCAAGATGCTGCGGAAGGGACAGATTCTCTATACCTATCTTCACCTCGCTCCCGATCCCGAGCAGACCAAGGATCTGGTGGAGTCGGGTGCTGTCTGCATTGCCTATGAGACCGTCACCGACGAGGCCGGCGGACTCCCGCTCTTGAAGCCGATGAGCCAGGTGGCGGGACGCATGTCGATCCAGGCAGGCGCCACGGCACTCGAAAAATCACAAGGCGGGCGCGGTGTGCTCCTGGGCGGTGTGCCAGGGGTGATGCCTGGCAAGGTGGTGGTGATCGGCGGCGGCGTGGTCGGTTTCAACGCTGCGCAAATGGCGGTCGGCCTCGGTGCGGATGTCACCATCCTCGACCGTGATCCCGCCGTGCTCGAGCGACTCGGCATGTATTTTCAATCCCAGGCCAAGACCCGCTTTTCCAACCGCATCAATCTTGCGGACAGTGTCAGAGAGGCCGATCTGGTGATCGGTGCCGTGCTCATCCCCGGCGCCGCTGCACCGAAGCTGGTCACGCGCGAGATGCTCAAGTCTATGAAGTCAGGGGCGGTGCTCGTCGATGTCGCGATCGACCAGGGCGGCTGCTTCGAAACCTCGAAGCCGACCACCCACCAGGACCCGATCTATACGGTCGACGGTGTCGTCCACTATTGCGTCGCCAATATGCCGGGCGGCGTCGCCCGGACCTCAACTTATGCGCTGAACAACGTCACCTTGCCTCACGCGCTCAGAATCGCCGACAAAGGCTGGGTCCAGGCGCTCAAGGGTGATCTGCATCTCAGAAATGGCCTCAATGTCTGGAATGGTGAGATCACCTGCGAGCCGGTGGCACGCGATCTCGGCTACCGGTATGTTTCGGCTGAACAGGCGCTGTCAGAACAGCGCGAAGCCGCCTGATAAATCCCAGCGACCGCCGATCGCATGCCAGGCTGAGGGCAATCTGATCGGCGGTCGGTAAGACGTAGGGGCGCTATCGTCAGCGGGCAGCGCTTCCCGCCCGCTGCGACGAGTTTCTGTTACCGCTGGTTCCAGGCTATTGGCGATCCTGCGCAGCGTTGGCCGCCTGCAGGGCGATCGTCGGAATGTCGGCGCGTGCAATTCCGATGTCGTCCAGTTCCCTGTTGGTCAGCTGGCTCAGTTCGCGGGCGGTATGCCGATAGGTGTCATACCATGCCCAGGACGCGATCAGTTTTTGCGTCATGCGCTCCAGCCAAATCAACGCCGCTGGTGTCGAAGGACGGCCGCCCGTGCGGATCAGTCCATCATTGGCCATCACATGAGGTGCCATGGCTCATCTCCTTGACTTGTAGCAGCCTTGCTTGGCAACAGCGCCGAAGCTCGCTTGTGGGCTGCACCCGATATATGCTGGTTCTAGTGCGGTTGGAGAATCGCATTTATTGCAATGCAGCAATGCATATGAGCATCGCTTGGCGCGACTATGTCGTTGTCCTTTCAATATGATCTCTTCTGGGAGGTCGTAGCCAACGCCCTGATAGGAAGGCTTGTATTGCGATGCAGCAATAAAGAGGGGAGGAGAGGCAGCATGCTGGACGGCTTTGAACGGCGTGACATCGAAACCAGTGAAACGGTGATCCGCGCGCGCATCGGTGGCTCGGGGCGGCCGCTGCTCCTGCTGCACGGCTATCCGCAGACCCATGTGATGTGGCATCTGGTTGCGCCGGCCCTCGCCGAGCGTTTCACGGTCATCTGCGCTGATCTGCGCGGTTATGGGGACAGCGGCAAGCCGGCCTCCGATCCCGAGCACCTGACCTATTCAAAGCGGAAGTCCGCGCGCGATATGGCTGAGCTGATGTCGGCGCTTGGCTTCGATCGGTTCATGCTCGCCGGCCATGATCGTGGTGGCCGGGTCGCCCATCGCCTGGCGCTCGACCACGCCGATAGGGTGCAAAAGGTGTCCTTCCTCGACATCGTGCCCACACGAACCCTCTTTCGCGCGACCGATCAGGCGATTGCGACCGGCTATTATCACTGGTTCTTCCTGATCCAGCCCAACGGTCTGCCGGAGCGCCTGATCGGCGGCGATCCCGACTTTTATCTTCACGCCAAGCTCGGCCATTGGGGCAAGGGCGGTGTCGAGCTGTTTGCGCCTGAAGCCATGAAGGAATATGAGCGCTGCTTCAGAAACCCGGATGTAATCCATGCGAGCTGCGAGGACTACCGGGCAGGTGCCAGCATCGATCTCCTCCATGATGAGGCTGATCTCGACAGGAAGATCGCCTGTCCGGTCCAGGCCCTTTGGGGCGCACATGGCATGATGGAGCGGCATTTTGACGTGCTCGCCTGCTGGCGCGAGCGTGCGTCGGCCGAGGTGACCGGCAGGGCGCTGGATTGCGGCCACTTCCTCGCCGAGGAAAGGCCGGACGAAACCGCGGCTGAGCTTCTGGCGTTTTTCGGCAGCTAAGAGCGGAAGCGCCGAGCGATTCGCGATCAGTCCTCGGTTACGCGTTCACGCCAGATGTTGATGCTTTCCTTCGGGTGATCGATGTCGAGCGTCGGCAGGAGATCGCCTGTGACGGCAAGCACCCGGTAGACCGCAAAGTCCCTCGTATACTCCGCCGTCGTCAGGTTCGCCTTCGACAGGTAGTACTCATTCTCCACATCGAGACGATCGAGCAGATTGCGTTCGCCGCCATCGAATTCCTCGGCAAAACCGAGCCTGGTCGCCTCATTGGCGCGGGTCTGCCGGAACAGAGCGCGGACCCGCGCTCCGGCTGTCTCGAAGGCGTTGAAGGAGACTCTTGCCTGTTCTTCAGCCTCGTTCTGCGCTTTTCGCAGCGTTTCCCGGCTCTCGCCGAGGCGGGAGAAGGCTTCGCGCTCACGCGCAATGTCGCCACCGCCTCTAAAGAGATTGTAGCGCATGACCAGCAGCGCCTGGGCGTCGACATTGCTGCCGGTGAAACCATCGATCTGTCGGTTGGCAGCCGCGCCAACCTCGAGGTCGAAGCGCGGATAGTAGCCGGCGCGTGAGCCCTTGAGCTCGGCTTTGGCGACGTCGATATCGGCATTCGCAATCTGGACGGTCGGGCTTTGGTCGAAGGCGCGCCGCGCTGCAACCTCGGCGTCGTCGGGAAAGCCCTCCCCTGGCCCTGGCACCGGACGGTTCTCCAACTCCTTAGGCTCGATTCCGGTAACGCGCAAAAAGCGTGCTTTGGCATCGAGCAAATTGCCTTTGGCCGTTGCCACGACCTCTTCTGCCGCGGCGTGGCGCGCTTCGGACAGGTTGAGCTCGGACTGTGTGAACCTGATGAAGCCGGGATCCTCGCGGATGCGGTCGAGAATCGCACGGTGTGCCGCCAGATTTTGCTCGGACTGCCTGACAAGATCCTGATTCCTCAAGACGTCGAGATGCGCCTCGATCGCATCGAGCGCGATGAACTCCGCCGCTTCGGTGACGCGATAAGCAGCGGAGTTGGTGCG
>JBCCIN010000028.1:0-22729 GCA_039028235.1 Pseudomonadota bacterium | reverse complement strand
TGGATGTATGGCCCTAGCAAGTGGGCCTTCCGTGCAAATGGCAAGAACTGCCAGCCCCAAGTCGCATGTTCTTCTTTCGTAGGGGTGTCAGGCGCGAATTGGGCACCCCTGCTGTAGGCCTGCCCGCGCTACGTTAGGATGTATGGTGGAACCGCTAGTAGCCGGGCCAACTCAACGTAGTAGCCCACATAGCGGGAAAGCAGGCTGGTACAAACATGCGAGTTTAGGGCAGATGACAGTACCATTAGCTCGCAGGTGTACGACTAGCGTGAGGCAAACTGGTCGCACCGACATACCGTGCTGGTTGGGCGCCGTAATTGCGTGAGCTCTGTTGTATAGCATGAAAGTGTTGTTCCCTAGCATTGTACAGAGCTGCCGCCGGAGGGTGCAATATATTGCTGTAGGCAACACTATGCCGTAAGACTAAAGGTGGGCTGCCCGCCGTGCCCCACTCCCAGGTAGCACGGATGAGGTCGACAGCAACTCGCCTGCTGCAGCGCTGCAACGTGCTGCTGCACGCCTCCCTTCCCGCTGCCGAGGCCACCCCCGGAGCCCTGCAGTACGCGCCAACGTAGCTGCTGCGTTGGATCCAGCTTCCTGGCAGTTTCCTTCCCCCAGACGGACGAGCCTTCCACGCTGCTCCAACGCCCTAGTGAAGACCATCGCCGATGCCATTGACTTCACCGAAGCCGCGACGGGCGCTGAGCGGCGTGCCGTTGATGTAATCGAGCGCGACCTGCCGGCGGTGGTCGGTGGTATCGGTACCGTCCCGATAGGCCCGAAAGCTTGCGGAGACCATCTGGCGAAGCTTCTCGCCAGCATCGTGTGTCTGGCCGCCCGGCGAGTGCCGGAACTTCTCGATTTGCGTCGCAAGCGTACTTCCGCCTGCGGTCCTGCCGCCGGGATTGATCATCTGCTTTGCGAGGCCTGACAGGGCGGCCGCAAGCCGGCTCCAGTCGACTGCAGGGTTGCGCCTAGCCTCGATCGGCTCCAGCAGTTCGCGGTTTTCGATGAACAGCAGAGTCTCGAGAACCAGCGGTGGGATCGCCTCGAAGGCCGGATAGATGCGCGCCGGAAAACGCGCGTCGTGGATCACCTCACCCTTGTGATCGAGGAGCTTGAGGCCAGCGCGGTTCTTCTCCTTGAACATCGGATAGCCGCCGATCTGGATGAATTGCCAATGCCTTTGGGAGAGGCCGGCCTGGCGCGTTAGATCGAAGCCACGTTGATCCAGGCTTCGTTCGAAGTCGTCGAGGTCGATATAGCCGAGGCGCTCGTTATGGGGACCGGTGGTCGGTCGGTGAGCGCGTTCATGCCGGCCGTCTTCGACATCGAAGGTGAGCTCGCGCCCGATGCTGCTGAACAGCTCCGATTGCAGCCAGGAGGTCTGCAGCTCGAACGCGCCGAGGGCAAGCACCACCAAGCTAGCAGCCGTCATGATGCCACGCGCCAGTATCGTCGATGTCCGATAACGTCGAGACAGCATGATCGCCAGCACTCCCGGCAGAAATTCGTCCGGGAATGCTTATAATTGGGTGAAAAACGACGATCGACAGGAAAGAATAGTTAACTGTTGCTTAAGAAATAGCAGCCATACTTGGCTATCAAATGTTAACCAAGTCGAGGCTTTTCTCTGGTTAATTCGGCAGGTTGGTAATGGCCCAAGCTCGCGCGAGCAACACGCTTTAGTGGTCTGCTTCCTGCGCCTTCGCGAAGGCTGACTTCTGCTCCGGTGTCGCCTCGGTTTGATGGGCCGCTTTCCATTCGGCATAGGGCATGCCGTAGACGATCTCGCGCGCATCCTCATAGGTGAGATCAAGGCCCCGCTCCTCGGCAGCGGCGCGGTACCATTTGGAGAGGCAGTTCCGGCAAAAGCCGGAGAGATTCATCAGATCGATGTTCTGAACGTCGTTCCGCGTTCGGAGATGATCGACCAAGGTACGGAATGCTGCGGCCTCAAGCTCGATACGGGTCTGATTATCCAACTTGGTTTCGCTCATGCTGCTCCTCGGATTCAGGCCAGGTCGCGGTCATGTTCACCTGCGCAGGTTCGAGACCGGCGACGGTTTCCTCGATCAGCCAGTCCACGACCTTACGGCAGGCTTCCTCCTGATCGGCACCTCCGGCGCGTGCTCGGGTGAAGATATCGAGCTGACGGTCCGCACTGGTGCCGCGCGTCAGGATCGTGCGCGCATGCTCGACCTCGGCGAGGCAACCCCACCGCGCAGCCTCGATCTGGACCAAATCGATGATTTCGTCAACCAGATCCGCAAAGGGCTTGCAGGTCAGCGCGCCATAATCTGCCAGAGAGGCATCGATTCCATAGCGCTGCGCCAGCGATTTGTTCTCGGCGATCAGGATCTGGCGGTACTGACGCCAGCTCTGGTTTTGCGATCGCGCCCGAAACAGAGCCGCAAGGATGGCCTGATAAAGGGCTGCGATCGTGATCGTGTCATCGAGCGTCGTGCAAATATCGCAGATCCGCATCTCGAGTGTCGGAAAGCGGGAACTCGGACGAATATCCCACCAGATCTTGCTCGGATCCTGGCAAAGTCCGGTTTGCGCAAGCTGGCCCAGCATCTCGTGCCAGGCAGCGGCGCCGCTGAAATATTCGGGGAGGCCAGTTCGCGGCAGATCGCCAAAACAGGTGGGCCGGTAGGATTTGAGACCGGTGTCGCGACCCTCCCAGAAAGGTGACGAGGTTGAAAGCGCCAACAGGTGCGGCAGGAAATAGGTCGCCTGATTCATTAGGTCGATCCTGAGTTCCTCATCCTCGATTGCAGCGTGGACATGCATGCCGCAGATGAGCATGCGGTCCACCAAGGCGCGCAGGTCGGCAATCAGGCCGTCATAACGCTCATTTCTGACCTGGGCCTGATCCACATAGCGCGCCAAAGGATGTGTCGATGCGGCCACCACGGCCATGCCGAAGTCCCGTGCGATCTCGGCGACGCCAAGGCGAAGCTTGGTCAGCTCATAGCGGACTTCGCCGATGTCTCGGCAGACCGGCGTACCGACTTCGATTTGAGACTGGAGAAGCTCATGGCCAACACGATCGCCGAAGCGATCCTTGCAGGCCTTCATGAAACCTTCCGGCTGTGACGTAACTAAATCCCGGCTGTCAGGATCGACCAGCAGGTATTCTTCTTCGACTCCGAGCGTCAGTGTCGGCGGTATGATCGACATCGCCCATGCGCCTCCAGCTCCCCCATCGTCGATAGAGTGTGGGATCGGAGAGCGCCGGTTGCAAGGCCTCGCTGAGTCGATCGCCCCAGGCCTCGGCCTCTTCCTTGGTGCCGATCAGGTCCTGGCGCACCTCGAAAGCGACGTTCGGAAATCCCGGCCGGAGCGCGTGGAATTGCAGCGAGAAGCTGTCCGGATGTTCACCTGAATAAGGCTGATTGGCACCGATGCATAGCGACATATCCTCGCGCAAGCCGTCGAGCACGGGCCTTGCCAGGCGGTCATCCTGACTGAAGAGGACGCCCGCTTCCCATGGGCGCCATTCCTTCTGCATCGCCGGCGTGAAGCTGTGCATGCAGATGATCACCGGCACGCCGACACGGCGACGCAGCCGCGCGATCTGCTTCGAGATCGCGCGATGATAGGGAATGAAGGAAAGCCGGATGCGCCGCTGCTGCTCCTCAAGGGAGAGATCCTGATTGCCGGGGACGACGGTGCCGTCGGCCACAGCAGGAATCGAGGTCGGTGAATAGGGGTAGCGATTGGGATCGATCACCAGACGCGAGACATGATTCAAAACGGCCGGCGCATCGAGCCGCTTGGCGAGACGTCTGGTCATGTCGGTCGCACCAATGTCCCAGCCGATATGCCGGCGCCGTTCATGCTCCGGCAGACCAAGGTCGTTCAGATAGGCAGGTATGCTGCATCCGGAGTGGTCGGAAAGGATCAGGACCGGCGCTTCGCCCTCCGGATTGAAGATCTCGACGGCCTCGATGTCGTCAGTGCTGCCGAGGCGTGCCGGAGTCGATGCCTCGCAGGCACCGTCGTGAAGAGCTGAATCAAGAGCGTACATGGCGTCTGTTGCTATCCAGGACTATGGAGCGGTCCGATACGGTTGGGCTGGCAATCGATCCAATCGCGTTGATGACATATTTCCGACGTGCTGCGGCCACCGCGGCGACGGGGATACAGCATCTTGGTTACCAGAGCGTTAATGACGCAGTGGTTCCGATCACAGCCGCCGCATTTTCCCGCTCAAGAACCCATCCCTCCATCATCCAAGCCTTCGGTTCGCCATCCTGCCGGCGATCAGTCTCGATCTGGCCTGCCTTCCGCTGTTTCTGGTTCGGCCGGAATGATCCCGCTCAAAAGCACCCCTGGAACGAGGCGATCTCCAAGCCGCTCATTCACGTCTGAGTAGCGTAAATTCTCCGTGCAAAACTGCCACACCTAAAGGCGCATCCGTGGCTTTTCCGAAACCACTGTGACTGATTTGCACCAATTGGAGATGCTGCAACACAACAATTGAGGCGATGGAGTTTGTGTCAAGTGTTATTGATTTGACATCAAGAGAACAAAAAGAGACCGCTTTTCAAGGGGTTGTGGATAAAAAAAGGGCCCGGCACTGACATGCCGGGCCCGCAGGCTTGGGAGGAGGAAGTTAGCTCTGCTACGCTGGGAAGTGCGGCATCGCCGTCATGCGTCCCATCACGAGCAGCCCGTAGTCGAGCCGCAAGTGTCGCATTTCAGGCAGGTGCCGCTGCGTACCAGAGTGAAGTTGGCGCAGCTCGGGCAGGGATCACCTTCGTACCCTTTGAGCCTCGCCAGTCTCACCTGAGCAAGCCGTTCGTCGAGAACGGCCGTTTCCGGCGAGTCACTCACGGCCAGCGCGGTTCCGGCAGATGATCCGCCATCGCCGCCATGCCGGCTGTGAATTGGTGGGGGGGAGAGATCGGCTTGCTCGGCAGCATGCTGTCCGCCGCCGTGCAGAAGCCGGAGATTGCCGCGCACGAAGCCGCTGCTCGCAATCCGTGCGATCGCGTCCCCATCATCATCTCGTTTGAGCTTCTGCTCCTTTTCACTGTCGCTAAGACTGTCCGGTGTCAGGTTGGCCGGGTCGACATGGGCAAGATCGACGCGATCGAGATAGGAGATCGCAAGCTCGCGGAAGATGTAGTCGAGCACCGAGCTCGCCATCTTGACCGTGTCGTTGCCCTGCACCGGGCCGGACGGCTCGAAACGCGTATAAGCGAAAGCCTCGACGAACTCCTCGAGCGGCACGCCATATTGAAGGCCGATCGAAACGGCGATCGCGAAGCTGTTCATGAGAGAGCGGAACGCAGCCCCCTCTTTGTGCATATCGATAAAGATCTCACCGATGCTGCCATCGGCATATTCACCGGTGCGGAGATAGACTTTGTGACCGCCAACCGAAGCCTTTTGGGTATAGCCCTTTCGCCGGTTCGGCAGGCGATGCCGTTCCACCGCGACGCGCGCCACCTTTTCCGCGATCTCCTGGATGCGCGCGGCCGACGGCGTTTCGGCCATCTCGTCCTCGTCATCCTCGACGTCGTCGCCAAGGGCGATCGCCGAGAGCGGCTGCGAGAGCTTGGAGCCGTCTCGATAGAGTGCCATGGCCTTCAGGCCGAGCTGCCAGGCTTCCATATAGGCGTCGCCACAATCCTCGACGGTGGCGGCACCCGGCATGTTGATGGTCTTGGAAATGGCACCTGAGATAAAGGGCTGGGCGGACGCCATCATGCGAATGTGGCTCGACGTCGCGAGGAATCGCTTTCCAAGCCGGCCGCAGGGATTGGCACAATCGAAAACCGGCAGATGCTCGTCCTTGAGTCCCGGCGCGCCCTCGACGGTCATCGCCCCGCAGCAGTAGAGGTTGGCCGCCTCGTACTGCGTTTTGCTGAAGCCGATCTCGGCGAGCAAGTCCAGCTCGAAATCGGCGAGCTTCTCATCCGAGATCCCGAGCACGTCACGGCAAAAATCCTGACCGAGCGTGTACGGGTTGAAAGCATATTTGATGTCGAAGGCGCTCGGCAGCTGCTGTTCCAACCGCTCGAGAATTTCTGGGGTGAAGCCCTTAGCCTTTAGAGTCTCGTGATTGATCTCCGGCGCATCCTTCAAAGAGCCACGGCCGACCGCATAGCGGATGATGTTTTCGATCTGATCTGGCGCATAGCCGAGCGCGGCGAGGGCGCGGGGCACCATGCGATTGATGATCTTGAAATAGCCACCGCCCGCGAGCTTCTTGAACTTCACCAGCGCGAAATCGGGCTCGATGCCGGTGGTGTCGCAATCCATCACCAGGCCAATGGTGCCAGTCGGCGCGATGACCGTGGTTTGGGCGTTCCTGTAACCGTGGGTCTCGCCCAACTCCAGCGCGTCATCCCAGGCCTTCTCCGCCGCCTCCACCAGATCCCGCCAGTCGCAATGGGCGGCATCGAGTGGGACAGGGCGCACCGAGAGAGCTTCGTAATCGCGCTTCTCGCCATAGGCCGCTCGCCGATGATTGCGCATCACCCGAAGCATGTCTTCGCTGTTCGGCTCATAGCCTGGAAACGGCCCAAGCTCTTTCGCCATCTCCGCCGAGACCGCATAGGTGACGCCGGTCATCAGCGCGGTGATCGCGCCGGCGATCGCGCGGCCTTCGAGGCTATCATAGCCGATGCCACGGGCCATGAGCATGCCACCGAGATTGGCGTAGCCGAGGCCGAGCGTGCGGTAGCGATAGGAGAGTTCGGCAATACGCTCTGATGGGTATTGTGCCATCATCACCGAGATTTCGAGCACGACGGTCCAAAGCCGCGTTCCGTGCGCGAAACGCTCGGTATCGAAAGAACTGTCCTCATTCAGGAAGGTGATCAGGTTCAACGACGCCAGATTGCAGGCGGTGTCGTCCAGGAACATATATTCCGAGCAGGGGTTGGATGCGTTAATCCGTCCCGAGATCGGGCAGGTGTGCCACTCATTGATGGTGCTGTCATATTGCACGCCCGGATCGGCGCTCGCCCAGGCCGCCCTCGAAATCTGATCCCAGAGATCGCGGGCTTTGAGTGTCTTGGCAATCTTGTCACCGGTGCGCTCCGTGAGCGTCCAGCTGCCGCCGTCCTTGACCCGCTCCAGGAAGTCGTTGCTGACCCGGATCGAATTGTTGGAGTTCTGGCCGGAGACCGTGAGATAGGCGTCGCTGTCCCAATCGGTCGTGTAGGTTGGGATCTCAAGACGGGTATAACCCTGGCGTGCGAACAGGATGGTCTGCTGAATGGCGTTTTCCGGCAGCAGCACCTTGCGCGCCGCCTTGATCGCCTTCTTCAGTTCGGGATTCTCTTTCGGATCGAACCGCGCCTCGCCATCAAGGCCCGCTTTATGGCAAGCGCCGAGGATCTCGTTCAGATGGCGGTTCATCAGCTTCGAGCCGGCGACCAGCGCTGCGACCTTCTGCTCCTCCACCACCTTCCAATTGACGAACTCTTCGATATCGGGGTGATCGACGTCGACGGTCACCATCTTGGCCGCGCGCCGCGTGGTGCCGCCCGACTTGATCGCGCCAGCCGCCCGGTCGCCGATCTTGAGGAAGCTCATCAGTCCCGAAGACTTGCCGCCGCCGGAAAGAGGCTCGTCCGCACCGCGTAGCTTCGAGAAGTTGGAGCCGGTGCCTGAGCCGTATTTAAAGAGGCGGGCCTCACGCACCCAGAGATCCATGATGCCGCCGGCGTTCACCAGATCGTCGTCGACGCTCTGGATGAAACAGGCATGGGGCTGCGGGCGCTCATAGGCGCTGTCGGATTTTTTCACCTCTCCCGTCTTCGGATCGGCGAAATAGTGGCCCTGAGCGGGGCCGTCGATGCCATAGGCCCAATGGAGGCCGGTATTGAACCACTGCGGCGAGTTCGGCGCGCAGCGCTGGGTGGCGAGCATGTAGCGAAGCTCGTCATAGAAGGCCTGAGCGTCTTCCTCGCCATCGAAGTAGCCACCCTTCCAACCCCAATAGGTCCAGGTGCCGGCGAGGCGATCGAACACCTGCTTGGCCGAGCGCTCACCGCCGGAGCGTTTTTCCTCGGGCAGCTTCTTCAGGGCTTTGACATCGGGCTTCTTCGCGCGCAGCCAGGCTGGAACGCCTTTTTCCGAGGCCGTCTTCAGAACAGCCGGGACACCTGCCTTGCGGAAATATTTCTGCGCCAGCACGTCGACCGCCACCTGGGACCAGGCAGCGGGAACATCGATCTCGTCCAGCTTGAACACCACCGATCCGTCGGGATTGCGGATTTCGCTTGTTGCGGTGCGGAATGCCACGCCCTCGTAAGGACAGGTTCCGGCGGTGGTGAAGGCGCGCTCGATTTTCATCAACCAGACTCCATTCCGGCATGTCCGATCGGGTCGCTCTGAAGCGATCCGTCGGATTGTTCAGCAAGCCGTAGGTCCAGTCGAATCAACACAGTTACGCTCAATCTTTATCAGCTCAACTGAGTTTTAGGCTCTTCCTGACCACACGGCAACGATTAAGTCGCAATTTTTGGCGTCAAATACCGTTGATCGCCGTCCGCAGCCGGCACGCACTGTCCTCGAACCCTAAGCGCGGCAAGCAGTTAGCGTTTCTCACCCCTCGATCCCCAGCCAATTTTGCTGCGTTTCGCGATCATCGGCGCAGGGCTTCTTAGCTCTCTTAACCATATATCTATCCCTCCAAGAACGCAACAGCCACTAGATGTAGTGTTTGTCGCCAAATTCAGTGGAAATTCCCAGGAAAAATCGAGACGCGGCCGCGGCGTTCGGCTGGATTCTGCCCTCAGCAAGATGGCTGGAGTGCGTTGATTTGGACCAACGTGGAGATGAGATTTGCTGGAGAATTCGATCGTTGGAGATCAATATCCAGCCGCTGGAGTTGCTGGATTTGGAACAAAAGGGCAACCGCCCTGGAAAAGTTATCCACAGAATGTGGAAGGCTATCTGCGGCAAAATCGAGCTGGACCCGATGCTCCCCGGACCTCATAGTGCGCCAAAGTCGGAGTCTGGATCTCGTTAGGAGGCCGCTCCCGGAATTGTCGGCTTGAAGGGACGCCATCCGGCCATGTTCGGCACCAACAGTTTCTTCACATTGTTCAAAACCTGGCGCAGCGGCGAGCTGGTCGGTGAGGACACCTACGGCAATCGTTATTACCGAGAGAAGAAGACGCCGGCCGGCCGGCGCGAGCGGCGCTGGGTGGTCTACAGCCGCGAAGCCGAGCCGACGCGCGTGCCGCCCGGCTGGGTTGGCTGGCTGCATGGGCGTGTCAAGGAGGCACCCTCGGACACGCCGCTGCCGTCACCCCATTTTGAGACCGAGCCGATGCCGAACCCGACCGGCACGGCAGAGGCCTATCTGCCGCCTGGCGCCGTCCAGCGTGGTGGTGAACGCGCGCCAGCCACCGGCGACTACGAAGCCTGGCGCCCATAGCCGGCGACGCGCCGGGGCGGTGACTTGGTGTCTATTCGGAAATGTGGAGGCTGGCCGCTCAGTTCGGCGTTGCAGGCGATGATTGGCGGTTTCTGACAAGGTGCGGCTTCATCGGTAGGCTTGATGAAAGTGGCTTGTTGGACGCTCGGATTCCCAGGATCGTATAGACCAGCGAGGCGAGTTCTTCCTGGCGATTGCGGGTTAAGGAGAAGTGAAGGCGGGCAGAGAGCGATCGGCTCTACCGATTTCCGCCTTTCCGGCGCTCCGGACGTCAGCGGCTCTTGATGGACTCGATCAGTGTTTCCGCCGAAGCGCGCTGCTCGTCCGTAAGGATCGGCTCGATCGCCAGCCGTTTTTCCTCCGCCCAACGCCGGTCCTGGGCTGCGGCGAGGGTGAGCCATGCATAGGCTGCACCGAGATCACGTTCGACGCCGATGCCGTCCAAATGGAGGCGTCCAAGATTGAGCTGGCCATTGCTGTCGCCCTGTTCCGCCGCAAGCCGATAGAGTTCCGCGGCCGCCGATGGATCGCGCTGAACGCCTGAGCCAGCAAGATAGAGGCCGGCAAGGCCGACCTGTGCGTTGGCGTCGCCGGTCTCGGCAAGCGCCGTCCAGATTCGGACCGTCTTCGCAACATCGCCGCCGTCATAGGCAGCCAGCCCGTCGATGAAGGTCTCGTCGCCGGCATGAGCGGGAAAAGCGGGCAGGGCCTGAAAGGCGGCGACGCTCCCCAGAACGACGGCAAGCCGGCACGCCTTCGTCCAGATGCTGACTTTCATTAAAGGCCGCATGCCAGCCTGCTCCGGTCGTCACGTATGATCGGAACGATACCACCGGCGAGCATCACGTGCCTTCACGATCGAAGGAGACCCTTGCCGAAATGCCGGCGACGCGGGCGAGGGTTGGGGCCGGATGCCTCCGCGATCAGCGACTCGCCGCAATGGGGACAGGTCGGCGGCGCGCTGCGTGCCTCGCGCAGCACATTTAGCATGATCAGCCGCGCCTCGCTCGCGCGCAGGCCAATGCGTTTGCGCAATTCCTCTAGACTTGCCCGATCCTGCTTCGAGAGCTTGCCGTCGATCAGCCGATGCTCGACTTCGGCTTCGAAGCGTTGGTCGCGGAGGTGGATCTGCTCGGAAAATGCGGCGGCCAGAAGCCCCGCCGGCAAGGCCACCATGCCGATGCCGATAACAGCGATCACGCCACCGATGATCTTACCGAACGGCGTGACCGGCACGACGTCGCCGAAGCCGACGGTCGTCATGGTGATGACCGCCCACCAGAGGGCATCGGGAATCGTGCCGAACGCATCCGGCTGCACCCTGTGCTCGGCGAGATAGACAAAGCTCGCTGCGATCAGCACCAGCAGGCTGAGCACGAATACCGCCGCCGCGATCGCACGCGCCTCCTTCTCCAGCGCATCGACGAGCAGGCGGATCGAGGTGGAGTAGCGGCTCAGCTTCAAGACGCGCAACAGCCGAAGGGCGCGCAGCATGCGCAGATCGACATTGATGAGCGCGCCCAGATAGAAGGGCAGGATCGCCAGCAGATCCGCCAGAGACAGGGGGCGGACCATATAGCGAAGACGTGCTCGTAAAGGTCGCTTCTTGGCGTCCTCGCTGCTTTCTATCGCTGACCAGATGCGCGCCAGATATTCGATAGTGAAGATCAGCACCGAGACGCGCTCGAACCAGAGAAACCAAACGCCGAACCGGGCTTCGATCCACGGCACGGATTCGAGAATGACCGCGGTAACGTTCAAGACGATCAGGGTGATCAAAAACGTGTCGACCACGCGCGACAGCCGGATGACTTTTCGATGCTCGGCCTCGTTATTGGGCTCCGCCGGCGCCAGCGTCAGGTAGACGATGCGTCTGGGTGTGCGTCGTTTGGTTTTGGTCTCTTCAGTATCGGCATCGGTGGTCATGGCCGGTCTCAGCGATGGATAGCGAGCGCTCCTCCCTTCTACACGAGAGTCTCCTGCATGTTGGCTATGAAAAGAGTTGTTTGGTTCCATGGCCCGTTCGAAACATCATCGGACGGGCTCTAAGGTCACTGGGGCGGATGGTGTCGCGAGCCCTTTTCAAGTATCAGCAAACGCCACGCCTCTGTCTGGCAGAAAGTGACGCCTTAGATGGCTGGCGTGTGAACGGACTGATGATTTAGGTCCATGGACAATTGGCTGGAGAGGAGCCGGATTAGTGCGGGCTTTGTTGACGGTGGCGGCTGGCGGGATGGTCGGGGCGGTCCTCCGTTATCTCGTCAACATCGCCGCCATCAAGCTCGCGGGACCCGGCTTTCCGCTCGGCACGATGATCGTCAATATCGCCGGCTCTTTCGCCATGGGCGCATTGGTCGCCGTGATGGCGCATTCCTGGAACGCCAGCCACGAAGCCCGCCTTTTCCTCGCCGTGGGGCTGCTAGGCTCGTTCACCACCTTTTCGACCTTCTCGCTGGACATCTACGCGCTCTACGAACGCCAAGCCTACGGCCTGCTCACCCTCTATACGCTCGGCTCCTTCGGTCTGTCCCTGCTCGGGCTGGTGCTGGGCCTTGCCGTCGTAAGGCATATGGTGGCCGGCTAGGGCAGGCGAAGCTGACGCGATCAAGCCGCCGCCAGTCGCCGATCGCTCCTATTGCCACTGTCCGACGACAGCAGGACCGCCGGCGCCAACAACAGCGTGAGAAGGGCCAATCCGATGGGGAGCACGTCGAAAGACACGGTCTTGGCCGGCTTCGTCTCGCGCCCGCGAACCTCCACGCCCTTCGGATAGGACACCGTGACTTCCGGCTTGGTCTTGCCCTTGATGGTGCGGATTTCCCAATCGACATTGTCGGTCATTTCGATCTCGATCTTGTACCGGGTCTTCTTGTCGTCGTCGTCATCGCAGCCGGCCAGGAAGGCTGTTGCGAGCAGTGCCAGGACGACTTTACCAATCAGCTTTGCAGACACGTCATCTCTCCAAGAACAAGGCCGTGAGAGCAAATCCGCATTGACGCCCTAACTACAAAGCTAGAACGACAAAGGTCTAATAACGCGAAGAATGACTACACCTCGTCGTTGAAGCACTTGCAAGCGCTATGAGGAATGCCAACCAAGCGATGTGTTGAGCCATAAATCGTTATTTTTTCCTGGTTTTTCTACTTCTAGTCTGTGTGGCGTTCGGCAGGACAATTGCGGCAGAGATGCCATTGATCCGCTTGACGAATGCGGCAATCATCGGAGAAGCAACTCTCTTCAGTTGGAGCCGCCATGCCTCGTATTGCCGTTTTCGGATGTGGCCGCATCGGCCGGATGCATGCCGCCAATCTCGCCAGGCATCCGCGCACCGAGTTGGTGTATGTGTTCGACGTTGCCGCCGACGCGGCGAAGACGACAGCTGAGGCGACCGGCGCTAAGGTCGCCGACACGATCGACGACATTCTCGACGATACGGCTATCGACGCGGTCCTGATCGCGTCCTCCACCGACACCCATGTCGATCTCCTGACGCGCTCCGCGAAGGCTGGAAAGGCCATCCTTTGTGAAAAGCCAATCGATCTCGATATGGCCAGAGTCAAGGCCTGTTGGGCGGAAATCGGCGGGCTCGATCCGCTGATCATGCTCGGCTTCAACCGGCGCTTCGATCCGTCCTTCATGGAGCTGAGGAAGCGCCTTCGGGACGGTGCCGTCGGCAAGCTCGAACAGCTCACGATCACATCGCGCGATCCCGGACCGCCGCCGGCCGCCTATATCAAGGTGTCAGGCGGGCTGTTTCGCGACATGACCATCCACGACTTCGATCTCGCCCGCTATTTCGCCGGCGACATCGTCTCGATCCATGCCGAAGGCGCCAATCTGGTCGATCCGGAGATCGGCAAGCTCGGCGATATCGACAGCGCGATGATCACCATGCGTTCAGCAGACGGCGCGCTGATTCATATCAGCAACAGCCGGCGTGCGAATTATGGATATGACCAGCGCATCGAGGCGTTCGGCGAGCAGGGCATGCTCCAGGCCGGCAATCAGCGCGCGACGAGCCTGAGTTTCTGGGGCAAGGACGGGACCGACAGCAAGGATCCCGTGCTCGACTTCTTCATCGAGCGCTACATGCCGGCCTATCTCGCCGAAATCGACCATTTCGTCGACTGCCTCGAAGGCGGCGGCCCACCGCTTGCCGGCTTCAAGGAAGGGCTGGAGGCGCTCCGCCTGGCCGATGCCGCCTATGAGAGTATGCGCTCCGGCCAGACGATCAGGCTCGGTTAATTTCCGAAGACTAGGTCGCGTACCCCGACGAGAAAAGCACGTTCATCGAAGGCGTCCACAAGTCAACGACGTGGCCGCGCCACCGGCGACACTTAGAGGGCGGCTAGGATCTCGTTGGCGCTGCTCGCCTCTGCCTGGGTCGGCACGTCCTCGATCAGGAGTGTTTTGACGACACCGTCCTCGAGGATCATCGCATAGCGCTGCGAGCGCGTGCCGAGGCCGAAGCCGCTGGCATCGAGTTCAAGGCCGACCGCCTTGGTGAACTCAGCATTGCCGTCAGAGAGGATGTCAACCTTGCCGGCTGCACCCGTGGTCTTGCTCCATTCGCTGACAACGAAGGGGTCGTTCACGGTTACACAGACAACGCTGTCGACGCCCTTAGCCTTGATCGTATCCGCGTGCTGCATGAAACCTGGCAGATGCTGCTCCGAGCAGGTCGGCGTGAAAGCGCCGGGCACGGCGAAAAGCACCACCTTCTTGCCGCTGGTCAGCTCGGCCGTGCTGATCTCGTCGATCCCGCCGTCGCCGAGCTTTCTCAGCGTCACATCCGGTAGCTTGTCCCCGACCTTGATTGCCATGGCGTCGTCTCTCCCTCTATCCGATGACCTGTTCAATCTTCGGGCAATCTGACATGGCCGGTAACCCGAAGCAATGGCCGCCAGGCGAGGCAGATCCGCCCGAATTGATGTACTCGCCGACCTTCTGCCACACCAATCACAGTCTGGTATGCCGTCACCACCTTGCTGGCGAGGTCTGGACGGTCTACATCAAACATATGGTCAGCATAGAAACCACCCAGTCCGAGATTTCCTTGAGCGGCCAACTCCTGGTCGCCATGCCGCATATGGAAGACCCGCGGTTCGCTCGGACAGTGGTCTATATCTGCGCCCATTCCGACGATGGCGCCATGGGCTTGGTGGTCAACCGGCTGATCGACAGCATGAAATTCGATGCCCTCCTCGATCATCTCGGCCTGGAAACGGCCACAGCGCACCCGAATGTGCCCATACATTTCGGCGGCCCGGTCGAATCCAGCCGCGGCTTCGTCCTACACAGCGCCGACATCGTTCAAGAGTCGACCCTCATGATCGACGATGACGT
Source organism: Pseudomonadota bacterium (assembly GCA_039028235.1). GTDB lineage: Bacteria > Pseudomonadota > Alphaproteobacteria > Geminicoccales > Geminicoccaceae > JANQPX01. Next base: position 7,971 of record JBCCIN010000028.1, on the reverse strand, counting down.
GGCACTCACCGCCACCACCGAAATGCTGCAGACCATCGCCAACGGCGAAGGGCCAAAGCGCTGTGTTCTCGCCCTAGGTTATGCCGGTTGGGGCGCTGGTCAGCTCGATCAGGAAATCCAGGACAATGGCTGGCTTCTCGTCCCTGCCGACAACCAGCTCGTCTTCGGGCTCGACAACGACACCAAATGGGAGGGCGCCATGACCAAGCTCGGCATCGACCTCTCCCTCCTCTCCTCCCAAGCCGGCCACGCCTAGCGGGCGGCGACGCGCCGCGGCTTGGACTTGCCTGACACGGGCTCGGACGCGTGGTGGGGCATTTTTCGACATAGAGTGGGGCATGCGTTTTGGCGGATGACGGCCAATTCAGATTGTCGAATTATGACGACGATCGGCCAGCGAATGCTTTTTGCCCGGCGTTTACGACGCGTTAACCTAATCCGCGCATGATGATTTCCACTTCCTGGTCCATGCGACCCTGGGAATCCGCCCGCCCGTAGACGAACGTGGGGCGAGGCTTGGAATCCCAGGATCGCCTGGACCAGGATGCCATGGTGCCAGGCGCTTATTGAAGAAGGGCTAACGCCAAGCGTGGCGACCAGATACCGACCACAAGGCAGCATCGTCGAAACGATGACTGTCCAAATGGCTTAGGCATGACCTGCTTGCCCGCAATCAGACGCAAGCGTTCATCCCAGGCACCGACCAAAGTCACCGCTGCAGGCCGCGCCTGCCCCTAGTGGGATTCGCGGGGGATGGCGGCGCCTCGGCAACCCTGGAGGAAGTCGAGGTCGGCGCCTTCCGAAGCCTGCATGACGTGATCGACATAGAGTTTCTGGTAGCCGCTGGTCATGGCGGGCTCGGGCGGAGTCCAGGATTCCTTACGCTTCGCCAGTTCCTCGTTCGAGACGTCGAGATGAAGCCTGCGGGCTTCGACATCCAGCTCGATCATGTCGCCGTCCTCCACCAGGGCCAACGGCCCGCCTGCGGCGGCTTCCGGGCAGGAATGCAGGACCACGGTGCCATAAGCCGTGCCGCTCATGCGGGCATCGGAGACGCGGACCATGTCCTTGATGCCTTTCTTCAGCACCTTTTCCGGCAGGCCCATATTGCCGACCTCGGCCATGCCCGGATAACCTTTGGGTCCGCAATTCTTGAGAACCAGCACGCAGGTTTCGTCGACATCAAGATCGGGATCGTCGATGCGCGCCTTATAGTCCTCGATGGTGTCGAACACCACGGCGCGGCCCCTGTGTTGCATCAGGTCAGGCGTCGCTGCTGACGGCTTCAGAACGGCACCTTCGGGCACGAGGTTGCCCTTCAGGATCACCATGCCGCCCTCTTTGGTGTGCGGGTTGTCGAACGTTCGGATCACCTCGGTGTTGTGGTTCTCGGCGTCCTTGATGTTTTCCCAGATGCTCTGCCCGGTGACTGTGGGAGCGTCTTTGTCGAGCAGGCCGTTCTCGCCGAGCATGCGCATCACGGCAGGCAGACCGCCGGCATAGTAATAGTCCTCCATCAGCCACTTGCCCGATGGGAGGATGTCCACCAGCGTCGGCACGTTTCGGCCATATTCGTCCCAGTCCTGCAGGCTGAACTCGGTGCCGGGCAGGCGGCCGGCGATGGCGAGCAGGTGGATCACTGCATTGGTCGACCCGCCGAGAGCGCCGTTTGCCCGGACCGCGTTCAGGAAATTCTGGCGTGTCAGGATCTTCGAGATCCTGAGATCCTCCTTGACCATCTGGACGATGCGCCGGCCGGTCAGATGCGAGATGGTGCGTCGTCTGGAGTCGACTGCCGGAATCGCGGCGGCACCGGGGAGGCTCATGCCGAGGGCCTCGGCCATCGAGTTCATGGTCGAGGCCGTTCCCATGACATTGCAATGGCCTGCAGAGCGGGAATTGCCGGCTTCGGCGGCCATGAAGTCCTCGAGCGACATCTCGCCGGCGCGTACGGCCTCGGAAAAGCGCCAGACATGGGTGCCTGAGCCAAGTTCCTCGTTGCGAAACCGGCCGTTCAGCATCGGCCCGCCGGAGCAGACGATGGCCGGCACGTCGCAGCTCGCCGCACCCATGAGGAGGGCAGGGGTGGTCTTGTCACAGCCGGTCATCAGCACAACACCATCGACCGGATTGCCGCGGATCGCTTCCTCCACGTCCATCGCCGCGAGATTGCGGAACAGCATCGCCGTCGGCCTGAGGTTGCTCTCGCCGGTCGAGAAGACGGGAAACTCCAAAGGAAACCCGCCGGCCTCGTAAACGCCGCGCTTCACCCGCTCGGCGAGTTCGCGCAAATGCGCATTGCAGGGCGTGAGTTCGGACCAGGTGTTGCAAATGCCGATGACGGGCCGGCCATCAAACAGATCGTCCGGAAGTCCCTGGTTTTTCATCCAGCTTCGATGCAGGAATCCGTCTCTGTCCGGATGGCCGAACCAGGCCGTGCTGCGCAGTGGTTTCTTGTCTTTAGCCATCCCTGCTGCTCCCAGATTTTCGGCTTCGTACTCTAGAAGTCTTCTAACCACAAATCCTCGATCGAGGCGAGGGGAGGGACGAGAGCGATGAGCAACAAATGGCTTGTATCGCTCAAGGGACCCGCCACATTGAAAGGCATAGGCTGCCAACAAAATCCAGTGATGGAGAGGGAATCGCATGGTCGACTTCAATGATCTGCTTCGTCAGATCCAGCGAGATGGCCTATCCGGCCGATCGCTCGATCGGATTAAGCACGCGGTCAGCGACGGCGGGTTGGGCTCGCTCGGTGATCAACTCAAAGACATGCTGTCCGGCAGCCAGACGCGGCAGTCCGCATCCGAAGGTCCCGGAGCAGGTGGCGGTTATAGCGACGGCCACATCGGCGGGGCAGGGGACATCCTCGACAAGGCCAAGGACCTTCTCGCCAAGCGCGACAAACGCATGATCGGCGGCCTTGGCGCGGCTCTGGGCGTACTTCTCGGCGGCGGCATTAAAGGTGGCATCGGCGGGGCGCTCATGGCGATCTTGGGCACGGCCGCTTATGACGCGCTGAACAAGGGCAAGACTATCCAGGAAAAGATGGCCAATCAGCGTGAACAGGATCTGCCCGTCGGCATGCGTCCGCCGGAAACGGTCGAGGAGGCGGAGGCGCTGGAAAGCCGTGCGGTCCTGTCACTAAAGGCTATGCTGGCTGCAGCCAAAGCTGATGGTCAGATCGACCAACGCGAGCGTGACCGCATTCTCGACAAGCTGAAGGATGCGGGCGCCGACGACGAGACCCGGCGGTTCGTCGCCGAGGAAGCGGCCACACCGCTCGATATCGACGCCCTGGTGCGTGAGGTACCGGATGAGCAGGCCGCCGCCCAGGTCTACGCGGCCTCGCTCCTGGCGATCAATGTCGATACGCCGGCCGAGCGTGCCTATCTCCGCGACCTCGCGACAAAGCTCCGACTAAACGATCAGGCCGTGGCCAGCCTGCATAATGTGCTTGGCGTGCCCAGCATCGCCTAGCGGCTGAACCCTTCCGTCGAGTATCGGCGTCTGTTGAAAGTGGGGCTGGCGAAAGTCGGCCCCTTTTTTCGTTAGCGTTAATCCTTCGTTAACAGACCAGCGCTAGTCTTCCGCAAGAGAGATCGATCTGGGCGAGCCTGCCAGCCCGGCCGTTCGCTCCTCTTCGAATGGAAAATCATGAAGACCGCGGCCGACATTATGACGACGGATATTCTGACCGTGGCGTCGGATATGCCGGTCGCAAGGGCAGCCGCCGTGATCCTGAAGCATGACATCACCGCACTGCCCGTGGTCGATGTTGACGGGCATCTGATCGGTATTGTCAGTGAAGATGATATCGTGCGTGTCGCCGAGGCGAAGCGTGACGTCGGCCGGGCCTGGTGGCTGACCTTGCTGACGACCTCGGCGGCCGATTTGAGGGATATCTTCGGCAAAGGGGAATGTCCCGTCGATCGGGTGATGTCTCGGGACGTGGTTACCGCGTCCGAGGACGCATCCCTTCAACAGCTGGTCCACCTGCTGTCGCGGCGGCGCATCAAGCAGGTGCCGATTCTTCGGGATGACAGGCTGGTGGGCATCGTCAGCCGCATCGACATTCTTCGCTATATCGCTCGCGAGCGCTTGACTCTGTGATATGAAGCTGCCGGGTCCTGACTCTCCCCGGTCATCAGTCAATCTCGATCGCACTATTTCTTTAAATTTAACCCGTGAGCGCTTATATTGGTCATGTCGGCTTGCCGACTATGGCGATAAACGCTGTTCGGAATAGGCGTAGCGGACCCGGGGGCAGTACCCGGCGCCTCCACCAAATCCCGCCGCTTTTCAAGAGGTTAGACGCCTCGAAAAGCGGGCTTTCATGGGGGCGAACCAGGCTCGACGCGCGTAGTAAAGGGATAGTTTTTGCCCGGCATGGTACCGCCGTTACCGGACCAAACCTAAAGATGCCAACGATAACCGTATGGCTCCTGCTGCTCTCGCTGCGTAAACAGCGATAGTTAGCGCGGTCCGGGGGGCACCGGGCAACAGAAGCCCCCCACGAATCCGGTCGCCTCCGGCGGCCGGATTTCTTCTTATTGGAGCGTTTTCATTCTTGTGACCAAAGCCTTGCTACTGGACCGGCGTGGCATCAAGTATTAACATCAATGTGCTATTCAGCCTGACCTGCCGAACCTTTAGAGCAACACCCCTTCATGTCTGAACCGACCATCGACTATCCCAAGCTCGTCGAACACGCGCTGAGGCATGTCGTCCGCGACACGCTGACCCTGGTCGCGGAGCACGGCCTTCCCGGCAGGCACAACATCTACATCACCTTCCTGACCGACCATCCCGAAGTCGTGCTCTCGGACGAGCTCAAGGCTCGTTATCCCAGCGAGATGACCATCGTCCTGCAGCATGAGTTCTGGGGATTGGAGGTCAGGGACGAAGGCTTCGGCGTGACGTTGAGCTTCAACAATGTCTCGCAGCGGATCGAGATCCCATTCGAAGCGATCACCGTCTTCGCGGATCCCAGCGTCGAGTTCGGGCTGCAGTTCAACCTGACAGCCAAGAGCGATGACGGCGATGCCAAGGAGGACGAGGAGGAGGCGGAAGCTGCCGAGGGCGAGGTGACGGCCTTGCCTCAGCCTGACGTCGGCAATGCGCCCGCCGCCACGACCTCCGAGGAAGCCAAGGAAGGCGACGGCGCCGAGGTCGTCACGCTCGATCAGTTCCGCAAGAAATCCTAACAAGAGACGCACTTGAGCGTCGACTTGCCTCTGCAGTGCTTAGGCTTCCCTTTGCGTTAATTGCCGGATTGACTTCTGTCCAGCCGATGGCATTCATGCGCCAGCGATAACCTCGAACGCGATTGGATGCCATGATGTCAGGAAGCCAGCCCACCCGCACGGAAAGCGATACCTTCGGTCCGGTCGAGGTGGCGGCCGATCGATATTGGGGCGCTCAGACCCAGCGTAGCTTGCAGAATTTCAAGATCAGTTCGGAAACCATGCCGCCGGCCATGGTCCGGGCGCTCGGCATCGTGAAACAGGCCGCGGCGCGCGTGAACAAAGAGCTCGGCGCGCTAGAGCCCGAACTCGCCGATGCGATCGATCGCGCCGCCGGCGAGGTGGTCGAGGGCAAGCTCGCCGATCACTTTCCGTTGGTTGTCTGGCAGACCGGCTCCGGTACCCAGTCCAACATGAACGCCAACGAGGTGGTCTCAAACCGCGCGATCGAGATGCTTGGCGGCGAACTCGGCTCGAAATCGCCGGTGCATCCAAACGATCATGTCAATCGCGGCCAGTCCTCGAACGACACCTTCCCGACCGCCATGCACATCGCCGCGGTGGAAGAAGTGCATCACCGGCTGCTGCCGGCGCTACAGCATCTGCATGACGCGCTGAAGGCGAAGTCGGACGCTTTTACCGACATCATCAAGATCGGCCGCACCCATCTGCAGGACGCCACGCCACTCACGCTCGGCATGGAGTTCTCCGGCTATGTTCAGCAAATCGCCTACGGCATAGACCGCGTCAAACTGACCTTGCCGAGGCTGGCTGAGCTTGCCCAGGGCGGCACGGCGGTCGGTACCGGGCTCAACGCCAAGCCGGGCTTCGCCGACGCCTTCGCGGCGGAGGTGGCAAGCATCACCGGCCTGCCCTTCGTCACCGCCGTCAACAAATTCGAAGCCCTTGCCGCGCATGACGCGCTGGTAGAACTCTCCGGCGCGCTCAACACGGTTGCGGTCAGTTGCATGAAGATCGCAAACGACATCCGTCTCCTCGGCTCCGGTCCGCGCTGCGGCCTTGGCGAGCTTGCCTTGCCGGAAAACGAGCCCGGTTCCTCGATCATGCCCGGCAAGGTCAACCCCACCCAGTGCGAGGCGATGACCATGCTGTGCGCCCAGGTCATGGGCAACAATATGGCGGTGTCGGTCGCCGGCTCGAATGGCCATTTCGAGCTGAACGTGTTCAAGCCGGTGATGATCCACAATGTCCTGCAATCGATCCGTCTGATCGCGGACGGGGCGGTCAGCTTCACCGACAATTGCGTGGCCGGCCTCGAGGCGAACCGTGAACGTATCGAGACGCTGCTTCACGAATCGCTGATGCTGGTAACCGCACTGAACCCGAAGATCGGTTACGACAATGCCGCCAAGGTCGCAAAGAAAGCTCATGCCGAGGGCTCGACCCTCAAGGAATCGGCGATGGCGCTGGGACTGCTGACCTCGGAGGAGTTCGACGAGTTGGTCCGCCCGGAAAAGATGCTCGGCCCCAAATGAGTGGCGCAGGTGACGCGGCCACAGCGTCGACATGGTGCTTGTGATGGCGGGGCCGGATGTTGTTTACAAGATCGTGACCCGGGCGCAGTGGGAAGTGGCGGAGAAGGCCGGCATCTTTGAAGGCGCGCCCGTCGATCTTGCCGATGGTTATATCCACTTTTCCACCGCGGCACAGGTGGCCGAGACCGCGGCCAAGCATTTCGCCGGGCAGAACGATCTCTTGCTGGTAGCGGTGGACCCGACAGCGCTCGGTACGGACCTTCTCTTCGAACCGTCGCGTGGCGGTCAGCTGTTTCCTCACCTCTACGCCGATCTGCCGCTCAAGGCCGTGCGCGGGGTCGATCCTTTGCCGCTCGGCGATGATGGCCGGCGTCAATTCCCAAAAGGTATTGTGCCGACAGGACGGTCTGGCGGACCGATGACGCGGTAGGTACCGGCCGCCTCACCGTCAGCCTGATCCGGGCTGGTGGTCAGGATAAGATCGGCAATCCAAAGCAGCAGATCGACAGTGCCGTCAATGCTGGACACCGCCTCTCCGCCGGACTCGGAAAGGATCGACAGCCTGCCGTCCTCGACAGTAAGGATGCCGCGGCTGAGCCCGGTGGTCGCCTCGATCGACGTGAACGGCAAGGTGAGCGAACGCGCGACCGGCCCGCCGTTCTCGACGTCAGGCATCAGAGCCTCTCTCAAGGCGGTGACGCCGACGCCCTTGATCTCGCCAGGGCCTGCCTTGATCGTCATCTCGCCTGCCAGTCCCGCCATCATCTCATAGGGCGTGGTGCCGATCGAACTGGCTTCCAGGCGCAGATCGAGCGAACCGCTGATCCCGCTTTTCACGCCGAGCCAGGCGGCCAGTTTCGCTGCCTCGATCTGATCGAGCTCGATGGCAACAGCAACGAAAGGCTGATTGCGCCGCCGCTCCAGCGTCACCTCGGCCTGAAGCGTTCCCTGCCAGGGGCTGGCCTCCAGCTTGTCGACATAAAGGAGACCATCGCTCAGCTTTGCGTACATTGTCAGGCCGTCGCCGACCAGGCCGCCCTTGCTCACGAGCGAAAGCGTGCCCGTCGTTTTTTCCAGCCAGGCGGTGCGCAAGCCGGTCGACGGCAATCGGCCAAGCCAGCGCGCAGGCGTCCAGTCTCCGGCGAGCCGAAGCCCGGTCAGGATGAGCAAAGGCGCCAGGCTGTCCTTCCTGGGTGAACCGACACTCAGCTTGGCGTCGAAGGGGCTGG
>JBCCIN010000027.1:0-23247 GCA_039028235.1 Pseudomonadota bacterium | reverse complement strand
CTGACAGGCTTCGTCCTGGTGTTCGTCGATGTGCTCAAGGAACTGCCGGCAACACTGATCCTCCGCCCCTTCAATTTCGAAACGCTCGCTGCCCGGGTCTACCAGCTGGCATCGGACGAACGCCTCGCCGAAGCCTCGACCGCAGCGCTCGCCATCGTCCTGGTCGGCCTGCTGCCCATCATCCTCCTAGTACGCGCCATTTCAAGCGGTCGACCGCGCGAGACCTGAGCTCCGGCTACATCCCAGGCGCGGTCCGCCTTTGGAACTTCCGAAGAGCAGCGGCAGCGCGCGAGCGGACAATCGACGCCTCGTCAGTTTCGTCGTCAGGTCTTCACGGCCCCTGCGGTCATGCCCTTGATGATGTAGCTCTCGAGGACGATGCCGATCAGGACCAGCGGCATGATTCCTGCCGTGGAAAGCGCAGCCATCGCCCACCAATTGATGCCCTGGCTTCCGGTCTGACTGGCAATCATCACCGGCAGTGTTTTTGCGTCCGTGCTCGTCAAGAGGGCTGCGAAGAAATACTCGTTCCAGCAGAGCACCAGGGAAAGAATGAAAGCGGCAACGATTCCTGGCAGCACGAGCGGTAGAACGATCTTCAAGAAGGCGCCCCAGATCGAAAGCCCGTCGACCAGCGCTGCCTCTTCCAGCTCGACAGGTACCGAGGCGAACTGATCGCGCATGATCCAGATCACGATCGGCAACACCATCAGCGTGTAGATCGCGATCATGCCGATCCGACTGTCGAGCAAAGCGAGCTCCTTGTAAAGCACCAGAAACGGCAGGGCGAGCACGACCGGCGGTAGGATGAGCTGCGAGAGGAAGAAGAAGGAAATATCTGAATTCTTCATGAAGCCGAAGCGGTAGGAGAAGCGGCTGAGCCCGTAAGCGGCAAGTGAGCCCAGGATCCCCGCAAGGGCGGAGGCTGATGTCGCGATGATCACTGAATTGAAGAAGCGTTTCAGGAACTCGGCGCGCACGGTGGAGGTCGCGAAAATCGTGTCCGGTGACAGGCCAAGTGACTTCCAGCCGAGCCAGGCAGGCGCATAGTCGAGCCACGGTATGAGATGGCCCTTCATCACGTTGGGCGCCATCTTGAACGATGTTGTGAGCGTCCAAAAGATCGGGAAGATGCAGATGACGGCCCAGAGGATCAAAAGTCCGTAGACGACGAAGCGCATCAGCCACCAGCGGCGGCGTTGGTCGATCTTTGCGAGAGAGGCCATCAGCCAGCCCCCGTCGTCCGGCGCACCAGACGCTCGGAGAGCTTCAGCATGATGGTCATGAAGATAACGATCGCGACCAGATAGACGATCGCGAGAAGCGTGCCGTAGCCGACATTGGAGCGGTCGCGATATTCGCGAAAGATGAAGCTTGTGACCGAATCGGTGGCGCCGCCTGGACCGCCTGATGTGACGTTGATGATGATGTCGGCGAGCTTCAGCTTGAAGATGATGCGGATCATCACCGCCGTGATCGAGACCGGCAGCATCAACGGAAAGACGACGCGCCAGAAACGCTGCCAGGCCGTGGCGCCGTCCACTTCGGCCGCTTCCAGGACGTCCTTCGGCATCGCCTGAAGACCGGCGAGTATCATGATCATCATGAAGGGAATGAAGGTCCAGGCGTCCATCGCCATGATGGTGAACTTGGCGATCTCGGGCGAGCCGAAGAAGGAAGGCTGCTCCCAGCCGAGCCATTTGCCGAGACGCGCAAGCGGGCCGAAGCGCACTTCGAGCATGGACTTGCCGATCATCCAGCTCACCGCGACCGGCGAGAGCATCAACGGCATCAGGAAGACGACGCGCCAGAATTTTCTCGCGCGGATGTCAGCATTCAACAGGAGCGCCAGGCCGAAGGCGATCGCGTACTCCACCAGAATGACGAGCGTGTAGAGCACCATGTTGAAGAGCGCATTCCAATAGAACGGATCGCTCATCATCTGTCTGACATTATCGAGGCCGTTGAACTGACGGCCAGTGAGCGACGACAGGTTCCAATCCGAAAAGGCGATCCACAAGGCGAAGATCAGCGGGAACACGACCATCGAGATGACGAAGAGGGCGGCGGGCAACACGAACAGCGCTTTTTTCCCCTGCTCGCCGTAGATCATGACGCGCGACAGGCAAAGGGCGAATGCCCAGAGGAAATAGGCGTAGAGAACGGGCCGCCAGGTTTCGAAGCCGAAACTGACCACGCCGGATTCGAACAAGGCCTGGATCAGAAACGTCAGCGCGAGAACGGCGCTCGCGATCCAAAGAAACAGCCGACCGATTTTAATTCTGCCAGCCGAGATCGTTCCTGTTTGGACAGTGTGCAGAAGATCGCCTTCGGCAGCACTCATCGTGTTCTATTGGGCATCATATCGGCTTGTTCGAAGGTGGCCGATCCCACAATGAGGATCGGCCCCAATCCAAACATGCTCGACAATGAGGTGGACCCACCACCTAGAGGCCGAGGCTCGCCTTATAGAGGGCGATCTGGCTGTCTCGGCCGATCTGATCGGTGATCTTCTCCCAGGCAGCCGCGATCGCATCGGCGGTTTCCTGCGCCGATCCATATTGGCCGGCAAAGCCTTTCGCCAACTCATCCTCGGCGACGGAGTAGTACTGGAAGATACCGGGGATGCGCGGTTCGATGGCCGCGTTGGCATGGTTGTAGCTGTCGGCGTTGGAGCCGAGATAGTCCTCGACGAACGCGCGGTCGTAGCCAGCCTCCTCCCACTCTTCGAAGTTGAAGTGGGACTGGCGATAGGGCTGGAAACCAGAGGGATAGGCTGACGCCCAAAGGGACAGGTCCTTGCCGCCGAGATGCGCCGCCGCCGACCAGGCCGCCTTTTGCTTTTGGCTGTCGCTGTCGACCCGCGCCATCACATAAATGCCCCAGCCGATATAGGCCATGTTCGGCGCCTCGTTCGGCGTTTGCTCCCATTCGCCCGACTTGGAATTATAGACCTCGTCCGAGCCCGGAATGATGTCGAAGCCGACGACATCGCCAACCACCGAGGTGTCCGACGTGCGCGCATTGGAGCCGACATCGCCCCACCAGGTGAGCGAGGAGCCAGTGCCGGCCAGGAACTGCTGGAAGGCCGTCGTGCCGGGATCGGCGTTGATCTGATCCGCAGGATACGTGTCCATGATGTCCATGACTTCCTGTATGGCGCGCACGAAGGCCGGGTTGTTGACCCTGGGCGTCATGGTGTCGGGATCGAACAGCCAGGCGGGATCGTCCGGGTGCTTCGCGTAGGCTGTCGCCCTGTCTTCCAGGAAGTAGAAGCCAAAGCCGCCCCAGCCCTTCAAGGGATCAAGGAAGCCGTGGGCATCCAGACCAGTCAGCGGATCGGTCTTGCCCTTCAGGAACTTGGCATGCGCGTTGACTTGAGCCCAAGTCTTGGGTGGCGCCCACTCCCCTTCACCGCCCGCTTCTTTCCAGGCCGCGGCGAATTCCTCATTGTCGTAGTAGTCGGTGCGATAAGCGAAGGTGTGGCAATCGCCGTCGATCGAAATACGGTAGGTCTTGCCGTCCCAGGTGCCGACCGGCGCCTTCAGATAGTCGACATAGTCGTCCATGTCGATCAGCTCGGCGACCCAGTCCGGCATCTCTGAGGCGAGCCCCTTGCCGCAGACATCGCCTTCGAAGGGCGCCCCCATTTCGATAATATCGAAGTCGACAGTGCCGGTGGCGATCGACTGCTGCAGGCGGGCGTTGTAGTCCGCCTGGGCGAGATCGATCCAATTGATCGTAGCACCTGTGTAGGCTTCCCAGGGTTTCAGAAAACCGCGAAACAGAAAGTTGTGCAGATTCTGATTATTGAGCCCCATGAAGGTCAGTTCGACACCGGCGAACTCCCCTTCCTGCACCGTCTCCTTGGTACCACCAAGGCAAAGCTCGCCGACTTTCTGCCAATCCGCATCCGTCGGCGAGCCGACGCCGACGCCAGGAATTTTGAGAATTTCAGCGCGCAGGCTGCCGCTTTGCGCAAGCGCTCTGGTCGGCAAGCCACCGAGAATGGAAGACGAGCCGACAACCGCAGCGGCGCCGGCCGCACGCTTGAGCACGGATCGACGGCTGGCCTGATTGGCCATGAGCTGACGATAGACCTCTACCTTCATTGTGTCCTCCCTGAAGACGGATTTTGCGATCGTCGACTGCAAGCTGCCGAAACCTTCTGACGGCTCGGCGTTTTTCATCCTTACAGAAAGTGTATGAACGATCGTCGATGCAAGTCAATCACAGCAAGTTTGGGGCAAAGAGCCTTCCAACTGCACACGACTTCAACGACGGAATCCGTTTTCAAAGGAATTGATCATCTGCAGAACGCCGACGTGCTGCGCACCGAACAAGCCTATGCCGTCATTCAAAAGCACCTGCTGCTAAATCGAACTCGAAAACCACTCGAAATCAGCTGAAAAGGTGATCGTGATTGGCAATTCGAAATAGCGCGAATGGCTGTCAATCAAAGTCGCAAACGATGTTCAAAGCGACGTGTAACCTCCATCCAGCATGATGCTGTCGCCGTTGATCATATCCGACGCCGATGAGGCCAGGAACAGGATGAGGTCAGCGACTTCGATCGGGTAGCCGAAGCGCCCGGCGGGGATTTTCGCCTTCATCGGATCGCCCTTGGCTGGATCGCCCCAGACCTTGTCGCCCATAGGGGTCAGGATCACGGTGGGCAGGATGGCGTTGCACTGGATATTATGCTTGGCCCACTCCGAGGTCATGACCTTCGTGAGCCCATTGAGACCGTTCTTCGAGGCGGCGTAGGCGGCATGGTCATCCAAAGCGACCACGCTAGTCTGGGAGGAAACGTTGATGATCTTGCCGGCCTTGCGCGCGATCATCTGTGGGACGAGCGTACGCGCGAGCAGAAAAGGGGCACGGAGATTGACTGCCATGATCAGATCCCAATGCTCGATCGTGGCATCCAGCAGCGACTCGACAAAGGTGATGCCGGCATTGTTGACAAGAATGTCAACCTTGCCGAAGTGATCCAGTGCCGCCTTCGCCGCATCAACCGGTCCGTCCGGCGTCGCAAGATCCGCTTCGATAGCGAAGCCCTTTCGACCCGCTGCTTCAGCCTTTCCTACAGCCTCGGCGAGGCCGGCCCTATCACGGGCGACGGCAGCAATGTCGGCGCCGGCATCGGCAAGAACAGCACAGGCTTCGAAACCAATGCCCTTCGAAGCGCCGGTGACCAGCGCTGTCTTCCCAGTCAGCGAAAAACGCTCGACAAAGCTGCTCACGTTCGATCTCCCCACAGAAACAGCAGGGCCGCGATCACTCCTGATCGCGGCCCCACAAAACTTGGCCGCATACCGTTGGCCTAGGCCATGACGATCCTAGTCAATGAAGTGGCCACGCCACTAGCGACCCATTTTTGGTTTGGAGTAGCGGTTGGCCTGCTCGACCAGGGCTGCGGCATCTGAGTCTTTATCGACCATAACGAAGGGGCCGCCCCAGACCTGCGGGACCTCCTCGCCCTTGCTGTGCGCGACGAAGGCATCCGCGATGGCGACACCGCTGTCATCGATCGAGCGGAGGACGGAGGCGGTCAGCCAGCCTTCGTTCATCGCGACGATCTCATCGCCCGTGCCGCCGAAGCCCATTGTGGCGATCTGGTCGGACTTGCCAGCCTGCTTCACGACCTGCGCCGCGCCGAGACCCACTGCCGTCGACACGCCGTAGATCAGATCGATGTCGTCGTGAGCCGTCAGAAGGTTCTGCGCCGCATCAAAGGCCTTGCTGCGGTCGAAATCGGTATGCGGACCCATGATGATCTCGATGTCGGGATATTCTTCGACCACCTTTAGAAAGCCGCCGCTTCGCTGATCGCTGACCACGCCGGGTGCACCCTGCAGGATCGCGATCTTGCCCTTGCCGCCCAGATGCTCGGCCGCCCATTCGCCGGAGAGACGCCCGCCTTCCTCGTGGGAAAAGGCGACATACATCATCGCGCGCGCCTCCTCATCCTCGTGGGGTTCGAGGAAGTTGAAGACAACGGTCGGGATTTCGGCTTGCTTCAGCTTCTTGAGCGCCGGGATCGCGGCCTCATATTCGGTTGGGCCCAGGAACACATAATCGGCGCCCTTGGCAATCACCGATTCCACCTGGGCGAGCTGGCCCGCATGGTCGACATGGCTGGCAACTGCGAGAGCCTGGATCTCAAAGTCTACGCCAACTTCCTCGAGCCGAGCTTGGATCGCCCAAAAGACGCGTTCCCAGGCATCCGAGACATCGAAGGACGGCGACAGATAGGCGATGCGCATGGCTTCAGCACGGGCATCCGACGTGCCGATGGATAAACCCAGCAGCGTTGCAGCAGCGATCATCAAACGACGGGTCAACATGAGATTACCTCCCCTGATCGTTGGCGACGCTGTCTTCAGGAACGCGTCGCAGGACATGCGAAAGCGTCGGAATGCGCCGCTCACGCAAATTGCCGATGGCGACGGCGATCAGGACGATCACGCCCATGACCACCAGCTGCCAGAAATAGTCGACGCCGGCGATCACCAGCGCGTTGGTCATCATGGAAAGCAGAAGGGCTCCGAGGACCGTGCCGTAAACGGTGCCACTGCCGCCGAAGAGGCTGGTGCCGCCGATGATCACGGCGGCGATCACATGAATCTCCATCGCCGTGCCGATGGTGGCCTGGGTCGAATCGATACGCGCGATCATAATCAGGCCGCCAAGGGCGGTGATCAGCCCCATCATGACATAGACCATCACTTCCACAAGATTGACCGGCACACCGGCCAGTCTCGCGGCCTCACGATTGCCTCCGATCGCGCGGACATGCAGGCCGAACTTCGTGTGGTTGAAGAGCCAGCCACCAAAGACCGCGAAGACGAAGGCAATGATGACGGGGACCGGAACGCCAAGTAAATCGCCCTGACCGAGCCAAGTGAGCGATGACGGCAGGCCGTAGTGCATATTGCCGGCGGAATGCAAAAGCGCCAGGCCGCGCAGGCTCACCATCATGGCGAGCGTGGCAATGAAGGGGGGGATTTTGACCAAGGCGATCAGGAGACCGGTCAGCCCGCCAATGCCGCCGCCGAGTGCGAACATGATGAGGACACCGAGAAGCGGATGCATGCCTGCCTTGATCAGATCGAAGCCGATCACCGTGATCAGCGCCAGGAGCGAACCGACGGAAAGGTCGATCCCGGCGCTGGTGATGACGAAGGTCATACCGACGGCGATGATGATGTAGTAGGACGCCTGGGTCAGAACATTGGCGAAATTGGTGATCGTCGCAAAACGCGGATTGATCAGCGAGAAGATCAGCGCGAGCGCGATGACGACGATCGTCAGCCCAAGCCCCTTGAAAAGCCAGCGCCGATCGGCATGGCCGATGGCGTTTGAAAGGGAGGCAGCGGGCTGGTTTTGCATGCTGCTTCGCCTCCCCGCTCAGTGCTGCTGGCCGAAGGTGATCATGCCGACCACGGCGTCACGCGTCGTCGATACCGTCTCGACCACGCCGACCAGCCTGCCGTTCTTCATCACGGCGATGCGATCGGCGAGTTGGAACACGTGCTCGAGGTTGTGGCTGATCACGATGACGCTGATGCCCTCCTCGCGCATGCTACGCACGAGATCGAGCACGCGCCGCCCCTCCTCGACGCCAAGCGCCGCCATCGGCTCATCCATGATCACGAGACGCACGTCCTGGAGAAGAAGCCGGCTGATCGCGACGGTCTGCCGCTGACCACCGGAAAGCCGCATGACCGGCTCGTTCAGCTTCGGCAGATGGATACCGAAACGATCAAGCAACTCGATCGTGCGTGCACGCATCCGGCTGTGATCAAGCTGCGGGATGAGGCCGAAAATTCTGGTCTGCAGCTCGCGCCCGAGAAACACGTTCTCCGGAACGTCCAGCGCATCGACCAGGCCCAGGCCTTGATGCAGGCAGCCGATGCCGGCGGCCTCGGCATCGCGCGGCGTGCGCAGCAAAACGGACTGACCATCGATTTCGATGCTACCGGAATCCGGCGCGTGGGCGCCGGCGAGAGCTTTGACCAGGGTCGACTTGCCGGCCCCGTTGTCCCCCACCAAGGCAAGGATCTCACCACGATGGACATCGAACGTGACATCATCGACAGCGCGCAGGCCGCCGTAGCTCTTTTGAAGGCCGACGACGCGCATCAACGTCGTCGCTCCGACGTTTCCGCCTCCCTCGTCCATTGCCGCTCACTCAGTTTGTCTGCACGCGCCGTTAGTATTGAGCCCGTGCTGGAGCAGGTTGGTTCTTATGACTCAACAGTGCGGGATCCGGCTCGGCTGGTCAACCGCCAGCTCCGACACCGTCTGCTCGCCCTTCAGCGCTTCCAGCGCCACCTTCGCCTTGAATTCAGGCTTGTACTGCTTCCGTTTCGACATCGTTGGTCTCCTCAAGTTGGCGACCAACAGACACGGATCTGGAGCTTACGTCACTGTCCAGTCATCGGGGAGCGGTTCTGCGTCAGGCGTCCCAGGGATACCTTATCGGCTGACGTGTTCGCCCAGCGACCTCATTCGAGCGATGGCAGCCAGCCTTCATGGGCTTCGATCAGGTCGTCGACGAGCTTTCGGATCTGGTCCATGTCCAGCTCGGCCGCGGTGTGCGGATCGAACATCGCCGCATGGTAGACATGTTCCCGCCTGCCGGTGACCAGCGCTTCGACGGTCAGGGCCTGCACGTTGATGCTGGTCTGCATGAGGGCGGCAAGTTGCGGGGGAAGGGCGCCGATCGGCGTCGGTTGCACACCATTGTGATCGACGAGGCAGGGCACCTCGACCGAGCAACCGGCTGGCAGGTTGTCGATCAGGCCGCGGTTTGGGACATTGCCGTTGATCACGACAGGAACACCGGTGACCTCGGCCTCGATGATCCGGCTCGCATACTCGTGGCTGCGCTCGACGCTGATGCCTTCCCCCGCCAGCAGCGCTTCTTCCTGTGCGGACCACTTCGCGATCTGCTCTTCGCAGCGGCGGATATATTCATCGAGCGGGATGTTGAAGCGCTCGATCAGGTCCGGGCGGTCGCGCTTGATGAACCAGGGGCAGTACTCGGCGAAATGCTCGGACGACTCGGTGACGAAATAGCCGAAATGGCGGAAAAGCTCGTAGCGCACCCGGTTGTCGTCGGGCATTCGGCCGTCCTCCAGCACCTGGCGAATCCGGGGGTAAAGGTCTTCGATGCGGCCGTCGGCGTGGCGTTTTTCGAAGGTCAGGTAGAAGGCGATGTGGTTGATGCCGGCGCATCGGTAGCGGATGTCGGCGACATCCTCGCCGATGTCGTTCGCGAGTTCCTCCGCGGTGCCCTGGACCGAGTGGCAAAGGCCGACCGTGCGGATGTCGGGAACGATGCGATCGAGTGTCCAGCAGTTGATCGCCATCGGGTTAACATATTGAAGCATCAGCGCTTTTGGACAGCAGTCCGCCATGTCACGCGCGATGTCGACCAGGACCGGGACGGTGCGGAGGCCGCGCATGATGCCGCCGATGCCGAGCGTGTCGGCGATGGTCTGGCGAAGGCCGTAGCGTTTCGGGACCTCGAAGTCAGTGACGGTGCCGGGCTTGTAGCCGGCCACCTGGATCATCAGGACGACGTAATCGGCGCCGGCAAGGGCCAAACGCCGGTCGGTCGTGGCGCTGATATGTGCGGGCGCATCCACTTCCGTCGCAATACGCTTCGCCACCCGTTCGGATGCGGACAGGCGCGCTTCGTCGATGTCCATCAGCCGGATGTCGCTGTCCCGAAGGCAGGGTGTCCGAAGTATGTCGACCATCAGGTTCTTCATGAACACGGTCGAGCCGGCGCCGATCATCGCGATCCTTGCCATCCATCAAATCTCCACATCGAGGGCGGCGCGTACCAGGCGCCTGGTGTAGTCGGTCTGCGGTCGGTCCATGACCTCGCCGGTTTCGCCCGCTTCGACCACCTCGCCATCTTTCATGACGATGATGCGATGGCAAAGGGCTCGGACGACCTTGAGGTCGTGGGAAATGAAGAGGTAGGTGAGCTGGTGCGCCCGCTGCAGCTCGCGCAGGAGGTCGATCACCTGGGCTTGGACAGAGAGATCGAGCGCCGAGGTCGGCTCGTCGAGCAGCAGGAACTCAGGATCGAGGGCAAGGGCGCGCGCGATCGCGATGCGCTGACGCTGGCCGCCTGAGAATTCGTGAGGAAAGCGGTTCAGCGTGTTCGGATCGAGGCGCACCTCTTCAAGGGCCTGGCGAACACGCATATCCCGCTCGCGGCCACTGCCGCCGAGGCCGTTTACGATCAGCCCCTCCTCGATGATCTGCTTTACCGAAAGCCGGGGATTGAGGGAGGAGAAGGGGTCCTGGAAGACGATCTGCAGCTTCGGCCTGAAGGGGCGCATCGCCTGCTTGTCGAGGCCGTGCAAGGCCTGGCCACGCCAGGTGATGCCGCCGCCGTCATTCTGGATCAGGCGGAGAATGGCCTTGCCGAGGGTCGACTTGCCGGACCCGCTCTCGCCGACGACGCCGAGCGTCTCCCCCTTCTCGATCCTGAGGCTGATCCGGTCGACCGCGGTCAGCGCCCGGCGTTTTCGGTTGAACATGCCGCCCCAGCGAAGCTGGTAGACGACGTTCAGCTTGTCGACATCGAGCACGGTCTCTTCAGCTTCGATCGGGTCCGGCTTGCCGCGCGGCTCGGAGGCCAGGAGCTGGCGGGTATAGGCATGCACGGGCGACCTGAAAAGCGCCGCCGTCGGCTCGCTTTCGACCACCTCGCCAAGGCGCATCACGGCGACCCGATCGGACACCTTCTCGACGATGGTGAGATCATGGGTGATCAGAACCACCCCCATCTTGTAGCTCTGCTGGAGGCCGCGAATCAGCTTCAGGATCTCCGCCTGCACCGTGACGTCGAGCGCGGTGGTGGGCTCGTCCGCGAGCAGGAGCTTCGGCTCGTTGGCGATTGCCATCGCGATCATCACCCGCTGGCGCTGGCCGCCCGAGAGCTGATGGGGATATTGCTCCAGACGCGCCTCGGGATCGGGAATGCGGACTTCCTTCAGGAGATCGAGGGCGCGCGCCAGCGCCTGCTTTTTGGTCATGCCCTGATGCAGGATCAGGCTTTCCGCGATCTGGCTGCCGACCCGGTAGATCGGGTTGAGCGAGGTCATCGGCTCCTGAAAGATCATCGAGATCCGGGCACCCCGGACCTGGAGCATCTGCTTTTCGCTGAACCCGTCGATCCTGGCGCCATCGAAGGTGATCCGGCTTTCGGGATCGATGGTCGCGGTCTTGGGCAGAAGCTTCATGATGGCGCGAGCGCTCACCGACTTTCCGGAACCACTCTCGCCGACGATCGCGAGCGTCTCCCCTGGATCGACCGAGAAGGAGACACCCCTGACCGCATCGACGACGTGGTCGTCCAGCGTGAAGCGAACGGCGAGATCCTGAACGTCGAGGAGGCTCATCGCCTGCTCAATGCTGATAGGGGTCGACGGCGTCGCGCAGACCGTCGCCCAGCATGTTGAAGCTCAGGACCGTGATCAGGATCGCGACCACCGGCGAGAGCACCCAGGGATAGGACCCCAGATTCTGAAGATCCTTGCCCGCATTCAGAAGAAGCCCCCAGCTCACCAGCGGCGGCTGCACGCCGAGGCCGAGGAAGGAGAGGAAACTTTCGATCAGCACCACGGTCGGGATCATCAGCGTGGTGATCACGACGACATGGCTCATCACGTTGGGGAGGATGTGCCGGAGCACGATGCGCGGCGTGCGAGCACCCACGGCTTCGGCGGCGATGACATAGTCGAGCTGGCTGATGGCCAGCGTCTTGCCGCGCACCTCGCGCGCAAGCTGCGCCCATTTCAGAAGCGACAGGATGCCGGCCAGCAGAAAGAAAACATGCAGCGGATCGGCATTCCGCGGAATGATCGCCACCAGCGCGAAATAGAAGGGGAGTTCGGGTAGAGCCAGGATGAACTCGACCACCCGCTGCAGCCAGTGGTCGACCACGCCGCCGAAATAGCCGGAGATCATACCGATCAGGGTGCCGATCGTAATGCTGATCACCACCACCAACCCCGCCATGGTCAAGGTGAGCTGGCTTCCTACTAGCAGGCGCGAGAGCACGTCCCGACCATCCCGGTCGGTGCCAAGCAGGTGCCAGGGGCATTCGATGGTGGCGGCGAAAAGATGGCGCTCCATCGGGATGCCGAAGAGCGTGTAGGACCAGCCCTTGCCGAGAAAGGCCGGTTTGCAGACCACCTCGGTGTTCTCGACGAAGGTCACCTCGAAGGTCGCCGGATCGAGGCCCGCTTCGACCGGATGGGTGAAGGGGACGAGGTGAAAGCCGTCGTCGCCCTGGAAATGCAGGGTTGCCGGCGGCGTGTAGATGTTGGCACGATCGCGCTTTGCCGGATCATAGGGCGAGAGGAACTCGGCGAAGATCGTGATCAGAAGGAGAAGCACGACCAGAACGGCCCCGGTCATGCCGACCCGGTTCTTCCGAAAGCGCCGCCAGACCAGGCTAAGATAGGTCTGCGCGCGGGTGCTTTCGAGGGCAGGTGCCGCGGCATCGGCGAGCAGCTCGCCCTTCTGATCGATGGGCCGGCTGCTCATGCCCGCCCTCCGGTGCGCACCCTCGGATCGAGGGCAGCGAGCATCAGATCGGCGATCAGATTGCCGATGATCAGGACACAGGAGAGAAGCAGAAAGATGGTCGCGGTCACATAGACGTCCTGGCGCACCAGGGTGTCGAGCATGAGGGGGCCGATGGTGGGCACGCTCAGGATGATCGCGACTTCGAGCTCACCGGTGAGCATGTAGGGGAGGATAACGCCCTGATACATCACGAGCGGGTGCAGCGCGTTCGGCACGGCATGCTTCATGATGACCTTCCGCTCAGGGAGGCCCTTGGCGCGCGCGGTTTCGACGAAGGGCTGGCGCAGCACGTCCAGGAGATTGCCGCGCATCACCCGAAGATTATAGGCGAGGCCGCCGATCGCGGCGATCACGATGATCGGCCAGATATGAAGCAGAAGATCCCATAGCTTGGCGAACGACCAGGGAGCCAGGACGTAGTGGGGCGAGTTCAGCGAGCCGATATAGGGCGAGCCGACGACGAAAGCGAGCCAGTAGAGAATGAGAAGCGCCATGAAGAAGCGCGGGATTGTCATGCCGAGAAAGGCGAGCACCGTCGAAGCGGTATCGCCGATCTTGTGCTGGTTGACCGCGGCGTAGATCCCGAGGCTGACACCGATCACGGTGGCGAGCAGATGGCAGGTAAAGGCGATGCCAAGCGTTCGCCAGAAGCGCTCGTTGATCAGCTCGCCGACCGGCTTGTTGTAGATGAAGGAGTGGCCGAAATCGCCCCTGGTCAGGATGCCGCCGACCCAGCCGAAATATTGATCGACCAGCGGCTTGTCGAGGCCGTAGCGCTTTCGGATCTGATCGGCAAGTTGTTCCGCCCCCTCCTCGGTCATGCCGCCCTGGGAGATTGCGAACGACTTGTAATAAGAAGCGAAATCGCCTTCCGGCGCCTGGATCAGAATGAAGGACAGGACGCTGACGACGAACAGGAGCCCGACGGAGGAGAGCAGCCGGCGGCCGAAGAACCCTAGCACGGCCGGCTGATCCCAGGGGATAACGGGCGAAAGAGGCGCTCGCCCCTCCCGCCCGCTCTCGGCATGGTCAGTCGATCCCGGGGAGCGTGCCGGGAAGCAGCTCGTCGAGCTGATCCTCCTCGGCGACCCAGAAGCGCTCGCGCATCACATTGTCCTCGGACCACTGATAGGCGAGGACCGGCGTGCCGGGGGGCACGTTCTTGATCCGCTTGTTGATGATCAGCGCCGCCGGGATGGTGATCAGGCCGACATTGTAGATGTTCTCCGTGAAGACGCGGTTGTAGTCGCGCAGCAGCTCGCCGCGCTTTCCGGTGTCCGCCTCACCTCGGATCTTGATAATCAGGTCGACCAGATCGTTCTCGAAGGGCAGAAGCTCCTGCGGGTTCTCGGCTGTCCCCTGATGCCATTCCGGCACCCTTGCGGTCAGCGGCGCCAGCCAGTCGAGATTGGCGATCGGCACCTGATATTCACGGTCCCCACGCTCGATGATCCAGTCCCACTCGCAGGTCTCGCGGGCGGCCTCGACCATCTGCTGTATAGGCTTCGGTATGACCTTGATGCCGACATCCTGCATCATGGTGACCACCGAATCGGTGAGCGAGACGTCGGTGGTGCGCTGGAGTGTGTGGTGGAGCGTGATCTCGAGATTCTCGCCGGCAAGCGGGCCGTCCGCCCAGTTGACGAAGCCGTCGGCGTCCGTGTCTTCGAAGCCGAGGCCGGCGAGCAGCGCCCGCGCACCGTCTGGGTCGAAGGGGTAGTAGACCACCATGTTGCTGTCGTAAAAATCGGTCTCGGTATGAAGGCCGCCTGCGAAGGGATGGGTGAACGGCCCGCGCACCAGGGACTGGCCGAGCGCTTCACGGTCGACCGCATGAGTCACGGCGCGGCGGAAGTCGAAGTCTCGGTTCAGGTCGCGGATGGCGCGAGCCCCCTCGTCGGCGACGCCGCAGGTGGTCGAGAGGTTGAGGTCGATCCGCCAGTCCAGGCTGCGCGGGCCCCAATAGATCTGGTTCGGAAAGTCCTCATCCTGCGCCCGTTTCAGGCTTTCGAGATAGATCGAGGGATTTTCCATATTGGTGAAGTCTGCTGCACCGGCCACCGTCTGGATGGTGCGATCCTCCCAGGTCGAGAGCTTCCACTGCACCTCGTCGAGATAGGGAAGCTGGTTGCCCTCATCGTCGACCTGCCAGAAATAAGGATTGCGCCGGAACACCATGAGCTGATCAGGCTTATGCTCGACGGCGACCCAGGGACCCATGGTCACCCAGGGCAGCTTGTCGGTCGGCAGCGCGTTGATATAGGCCTCGTAGGTGGCGCCATCAGCGTGCTTCGGATGCAGCGGCTTCAGCAGGTGCGACGGGCCGGGGCAGAGGTTGATATAGGCCATCTTGTAGAGGTTCGGCACCGAGAACGCATCCGGGAAGGTCCAGCGGATCGTAACGTCGTCAATCTTTTCGAGCGACGTGCCCTCGCCGAAGACGCCCGGCTGCGCGCGCGACGGCACATTGGTATCGGCGATGTTGTCCTCCCACATGAAGATGACATCGTCGGCATCGAACGGATCGCCGTCGGACCAGCGCGCGCCTTCCAGAAGCGTCATGGTGAGCTGCGTGCCGTCATCGGACCATGCCCAGCCGGTGGCGAGCTCGGGTAGGGGCTCGACCTTGTCCGGCGTGAGCTGCCAGACCGGGCCGGTGCGCACCAGGCATTTCTGCGAGGTCATGGAAAGCCCGCCCCAGCCCTGATGCTGGCCGGCCATCCAGTTCCAACCCTCGGAGCGGCCACCGGAGACATGGCGAAGCACGCCGCCATAGACGCCCGGGCCATCGGGGGTGAGCTCGGTGTCGACCACGACGGGCGTGTCAGGCAGGCGCTCTTCGACCGGCGGCAGCTTTCCGGCCTCGACCATCTCGGTCACCCAGGCGGGCTCGCTGTAGGCGGGCAGTTTCTCCGCACGCATGAGCTGGCCGTGGGGAACGAGCTTCGCGTCCTTGGAGGCGAGTGAGACCGGATCGGGAAAGGGTACGGGATCGAGCGGCTCGGCCATCGCGGTCTGCGCCGAGGCCAGGCCGGCGACCAGCGCGAGTGCGCTCGTCGTCCGCATCAGTGTCGTCATCGCTAAGCTCCCCTTTTTTCATTCACTTTGAGAATCACCGCTTGTCGTGAAACGCCGTATCAAGCCCCCGCCTTCGCGGCCGCACGCAACTCGTCGACGGACTTGACGTCGAGACGCGCAGCGCCCCGCCAGTCCCGGGTACTGACCGTGCCTTTCGAAAGGCGCGCCTTCGCCGGCTCGATCTCATCGGCGTATTGCGGCAGCCATTCCGCGCCCGCCACCAGCATCTCGTCGACCATCTGCCAGACCTCGTCAGGGCTGCAGACCGCACCCACCAGCGGATCGTGCAGAACCGCCTGTTTCAACAGCTCCACATCGCCGTCGAGCGCGGCACGCACCGCCATGCGCTGCACGTCGATCGAGGCCCTGCAGGTGGCGGCGCAGGCTTCCGGAAGCGTGATGCCGGCGGCCATGTTGATGCCGAAGCGGTCAACGAAGCCCGGGCTTTCGACGATCGCATCTTCAGGCAGATTGGTGATCACGCCGGCGTTTATGACATTGAAATGCCCGCGATAGATCCGCCCCGTTTCCAGCGCTTCGATGATGTGGCTGCAATGCTCCTCGCTCCGCTTGTAGCCGGCGAGCGGGCGATCGGCTTCGGCGAGGAAGGTCGGAAAATCCTCCTCGAACCAGTTCCGGCGCTCGGTGCAGTAGCGGAGATAGCCGCCGGTCTCGCCGTGGATCCAATTGGAGAGGTCGATCCAGTCCGGGATTTCGTCCGGCCGCTTTCGGTACCACGGCAGATATTCGGAGAGATGGCCGTTGCTCTCGGTCGAGTAGCAGCCGAAGCGCTTCAGGACGTCGATCCTGACCTTCTCCTGGCTGGCGTAGACGGGATGGCGCTCGAACGCTGCGATCAGCTCGTCCCGGCCGACCGGGCGCCCGCGCAGCCTGATGTCGACATACCAGGTCTGGTGGTTGATCCCGGCGCAGATGTAGTCGAGTTCGCCCGGCTCCTCAGCGCCCAGCACCTCGGCGATCTGGTGGCCGCCATGCTGCACGCCGTGACAAAGCCCGATTGTCTCCACCCCGCCCTCGTCGAGGGCCGCCCAGGTGTTGATCGCCATCGGGTTCGCATAGTTCAAAAAGCGGGCACCCTGCTCGGCGACCTCGCGGATATCCCTGCAGAAATCGAGAATGACCGGGACGTTCCGCTGCCCGTAGAGGATGCCGCCGGCGCAGATGGTATCGCCGACGCACTGATCGACGCCGTATTTGAGCGGGATCTCGATGTCGTGGCGATAGGCGTCGAGGCCGCCGATCCGGGTGCAGTTCACGATATAGCGGGCCCCGTCGAGTGCCGCGCGTCGATCGGTACTGGCGGTGACGACGGCAGGCAAATCGTTGGCCTCGACCATACGCGCCAGGATCTGCCGGATCATGTCGAGATTGCGCACGCTGATGTCGGTGAGCGCGATCTCGATGTCCTGGAGCTCCGGCACCGACATCAGGTCGGCCACCAGCTTTCGCGTGAACCCGATGCTGCCGGCGCCGATGATGGCGATCTTGAAAGCCGGCATAAAGACCTCCCCCTCTGCGCACCGTCCGGCATGATGATTTCACCGGAACTCAACGCCTATTGGGTAATATTGACTCGATCGTTTGTTGTCTCAAACTATTATGGTTGGGCCATATTTCTGTGAATAGAGGACCTTTGTGCTATCATGGGTAATTCTGTGCTCACCCGTCTCGCTGATCATGCGCCGGTCAGCAAGATGCTGTCCTTTCCGCGCGGGCGGTTCCATCTGCACGCCATGCCGACCAGCTCCGGCTACGATGTTCAGCATGATCCAAGCTACGCCTGGCATGGGCTGAAGCGCGGGCAGACGCCCTTTGCGATCCTGCAGCATACGGTCGACGGCATGGGCAATCTCGACTTCGAAGGCCGCCGCCACCGCCTCTCGCCAGGCGACACCATGCTGGTGCTCATCCCCCACGACCATCGCTACTGGCTGCAGCCGGGCGAGACGTGGACGTTTTTCTGGATCGCGATGACCGGTATGGAAGCGCTTCGCATTCATCAGGCCCTGCAATCCGCGGCCGGCCCCGTCCTCCGCCTGCAGCCGGACACGGTGGCCCGCCTCGCCGAGGGCTGTCTCGACCTGGTGGAGGGGGAAGGCGAGACCGCAGGGCTGGCATCGGCGATCGCCTATCGCACGCTGATGGCGGTAGTCGACGACGTCTTCGGCAAGGGCGGCGGCGAAACGGTGCCCGGCGATACTTCGGGCCTCGGACGGGCGATCCGCCATATCGAGAGCCACCTGGATCAACCGATCAGCGTCACCGAGCTTGCCAGGATCGCCGGCTACAGCCGGGCCCATTTCACCAGGGCGTTCACCGAGCGCGAAGGCATGCCGCCCGCCGAGTTCGCCCTCCAGGCGCGCATGCGCCACGCCGTCCGCCTGCTTGCGAGCCACGCCAACATGCCGATCAAATCCATCGCACCGCTCTGCGGTTTCGATGACCCCAATTACTTCGCCAAGACCTTCAGGCGCTTTTACGGGATCAGCCCGACCGAGTTCCGAACAACCGGCATGTACGCAGCGATTCGGCCGGACATGTAGGCGTCATGGATGATTTCGCGCGCGCCAAGGAACGCCAAGCCAGGCACAGCCTGATTCGCCGTTCTTGCTATGGCGGTATCATGCGATGCGAACACGCTCGGGAGTTCCCCAGCGACACACAAGTCTACTCCTTTTCGCTGCAGAGACTCTGCGCATAGGCTTGGACCAAGCCTGGCGTCTCCGGTAAAATTGCAAATGCTCTGATGGCTCTGGACAGGAGTGGGTATGACAGCCCATGGCATTCCAGCATGTCCGCGAGTTCCGACATATCCTTTCGGTTAATAGGTGTCGGCGGCTGTTCTTCGGCACCAATCGCCCAATGCGCATGCCGCCCAAAGACCACTGACATGCCGGCTCCGCCAGCTTCCTCGATGGCACGAATGAAGGCGTGTGGGTCGATGCCGGCAGCCTCTCCGGCCACGATCGCCTCGGTGAAGGCGAGCATCGTCGCATTGCCGATCGCGTTGTTCAGAACCTTTGCCGTGGCACCGCTTCCGATAGGCCCCAGATGCTTATAGGCCCGGCCGGTCGCGTCGAAGAAGGGGCGAGCATGGGCGACGTCCGCCTCGTCGCCGCCGACGAAGTGATAGAGACGCCCTGCTGCAGCATCTTGCGATATCCCGACAAGCAGCGCCTCGACATGCCGGCGTCCTGATGCCCGGCTGATGTCGGACAGAGACTGCGCCCGGTCGGGCGCCATGGTCGACGTTTCGATAACCATTTGCGGTCCGGTTGCAATCTTGGTCGCGATTCGACGATAGATATCTGTCAGGGCGGTCTCTGTGGCGACACAGATGACAATCATATCCGCTGAGTCGAGAAGCTCCTCAAGATTGCTCTGTATTTCGGCGCCAACGGATCGCGCCGTTTCGCACGCCGTAGGATCCGGATCGACGCCCAGCACGCGGTGTCCAGCATCGACCAGCGCATGCGTCATGCCACCGCCCATTGCGCCTAGGCCGACCACGCCGAATGTCAGCTTTTCACTCACCACCGTTTCCTCGGACGGAAGAATCCTGCCTTGCGCATCGCAGCTTTAGGGCCTGTCACATGGCGCCGGGGGCAAAGCCTCGTGCTGGTCGTCATGCCTTCTCCGATCACCGCTGTCTCTCGCGGATCATGCTGCGGGCGAGATCGTGGATCTCGGCGGCCACCGCCGGGTCATGGCTCCATCGGGCGGGAAAGCTCCAGCCATGAGGGGCATCGATGATGTCGACCGTCACGTCGGCCTCGGCTTTGCCCGCCGCCTCCTGCAGGATCGCGCAGTGTTCCGGTGGACAGGTGGCATCGTCACGCGCGCAGGCGAAGTGAAAGGGCACGCGCAGCGTTGCGATCAGATGGTGCGGCGAGTCCGCACCATCGGTGACCAGCCGCCCGCCATGGACGGACATGCCGCCGATGAACCGCCCTGGCATCGCCGCAGCAGCGGCGAGCGCGTGGCGCCCTCCCATGCAATAGCCGATCGCAAAGTAATGGGTCGGTCGCTGTTTCGCCTGGTTTCGGTCAAGCCAGTCGACCACCGACAGAGTATCGTCACCAGACATCTGAAGTGTCGTTTGCACGTTGGCTTCTCGTGCCGCGTCTATGACAGGTTCGTCCCGACCGTTCGCGGGCGAAAAACGAGAGACAGGCAGACGGTGAAACAGATCGGGGACGACGGCTGAGATACCGTCAGCAGCAAAAGCACGGGCAAGATCAAAGAGTTCCTCGCGCAAGCCGAAGACGTCCATATAGAGAATCGCGCAGGGTGCAGGTTTGATCGCCTCGGCCTGAGCAAGAAACACCTCCATCGGTCCATCCGGGGTGTCGATGGTTAGATGGTACTCGCGCTTGATGCCCATCATGCCTTGCGCAGACCTTCGAAGGACGTGTTCGGCGGTGGCGAGGCACCCATGGAACCGCGCGAGAGGATCGCCTCGGGACCACCATGGCGATCCAGGATCTCGCGCTGCATCGCTTTGATCTCGGCATCGACCTTGATGGGATCGAGGCGATTCTCGAGCTCGGCGCAAAACGCGTCCAGCACGTCGTCATGGACAGCGCCGAGTGCGAGGTCCGTGAGCTCCTCCGGATCATCATCCAGGTTGAAAAGCTGCGGCCGCATATTGGCGTAGTGGATATATTTCCAGGGACCGCGCCGCAGCATGAAAACGCCGTTGATCGCGCCGGCCGCATGATACTCGCCAAAGACCGTCCGCTCGGGATCGTCCGGCTCGCTGGCGATGCGAAGAAGGCTCTTCGCATCGCCATTGACCGGCGACGAGCCGTCTCTCTGGCCGGTAGCGTCGAGGACGGTCGGATAGACGTCCACCAGCGACACCGGCGTGTTGCAGACCGCATCTGCGTCCACGCCATCCCCTGCTAGAATCATCGGGATGTGAGCGGATTCTTGATAAAAATTGCTTTTCTGCCAGAGACCGCGAACGCCGAGATTGTCGCCGTGGTCGGACGTGTAGACGAGGCGTGTCCGCTTGCCGAAGGCGCTGGCGTCGACCGCATCGATGATCTGGCCCAGATGCGAGTCGACGAAGGAGCAGAGACCGAAATAGGCCGCCGTCGCTCGCCGCCTGAGGTCGTCGTCGAAGAACGTATCGGTGATGTACGATTTCCGAAAAGCGTCGATCCAGGGATGGTTCGGCCAGTCCTCAGGCCGGCAGGCCTTGGGCAGATCGAGACGATCAGGATCGTAGAGATCATAAAACGCATCGGGGGCGATCAGCGGGAAGTGGGGGCAGACGAAGCTGACGAACAGCACCCAGGGCTCAGGCAGGGTCGACGCGACGTCTTCCAGCCAGGTGAGCGTCTGTTCGAGGATCGACTGGTCATAGCGCGTATAGGTCGACTTGCCCCGTCCCACCTGTTCGGCCACCTGCCGGACGCCGTAGCGGACTGGCAGTGGGTCCGACCTTATGCATCCGAAGAGATCACCGACACCGCTGACCGCATGCATCGGAATGATGGACTGCGCGAAGCCTGCATCGACGTTGCCGTCGCGATAATGGAGCTTGCCGATCGACGTCACGTTGATACCGAGCGCCCCAAGGTGATGAGGCCAGCCGGGAATGCGACCGTCATAGGGCGTGGCATTGCAGACATAGCGGGTTTCATGGGGATAGCGGCCTGTGGCGAAGGCAGCGCGCGACGGCATGCAGATCGGACTGTTGCAGTAGGCGTTGGTGAATATCGTGCCACGCTCCGCCAGTCGGTCCATGTTGGGTGTTTGGACGACGGGATGGCCAGCATAGCCGGCATATTTTCCGGCATGCTCGTCCGCCATCACGATAACCAAGTTCTGAGGGGACAATTGACACTCCTACGGTTCTGCACGGCACTGGAAGGCCGGTTTTCCGGCCTTCCGTCCTGTACTCAAAGCGCCGAGATTTCCTTGACGACTTCCTCCATCTCGACTGGCATGTCGCGGAAGGTTTGGAGAATCCGGATCGATTGCTCGGTTGAACTGAAGCTCGGCCATCGCAGTGCTATAGCCAGGCCTTGAAGGAACGCATCCGGGACCATTAGGAAACTCCCGAACGGAAATCATCGCCACGGAGGGACGTGCCCAGACCAGACGTGCTCGTCGGGCGACAAACACCCCCTTCGATCACCGGCGGCGGATCGGTGACCTCATAGAAAAGCGGACTTTCATGCCACTGAATTTCCATCCGCTCTTCACTCCCGAGTGCCGCCATGACGTGGACGCTGACGAGATGAGCGACAGGTCCACTCGGGTTGTGCAGGGAGACGCCAATGCCGGCGGCCTGGGCCTGCCGGGCGATCTCCATGATGTTCTCCAGACCGCCGGCATGTTTGACGTCGGGCATGACGAGGTCGTAGGTGCCACGTTGGACATAAGGGGCGACATCCCTCCAGCCGCCGGCCGTTTCCAGCCCGCAAAGGCGCATCCCATGACGATTCGCCAGGCGGCGAAGCTTCAGCAGCTCTGGTATGGCGTTCGGCGTCTCTGGGAGCGGGCACTCGAGCCAGACCACACCGATTTCGCGAAGGGCCGGCAATAGCGCGGTTACAGCCTCAGTGGTGAAACGCCAGTGACAGTCGACCATCAGATCGCAATCGGCCGAGGCCTCTCGCGCCGCGCGTATCCTGGCGAGCCCGGCGTCGATCAGGTGCCGCCCTTCCTGCTGGCCACAGAGGTCGGGCCCAAGACCGTCGAAGGGTGCAATCTTGATCGCCTCGAAACCTTCTTTGGCCGCGGCCTTCGCGTTCCTAGCAAACGCCTTCGGCGTCCGGGTACGGGTCGCACGATTGATGTTGGCGTAAAGTGGAAGCGCTTCATCTCGAAGGCATCCGCCAAGTTCCAGGCAAAGCGGCCGAGCTGAGATCTGCGCCCGAATATCCATAATCGCCTGATCGAGGGCAGAAAGTATCGTCCTGTTCGCCAGGTCCAGCCGCCGGGCCTGGAACCCCTTTAAAGGGTTTTCCAAGGCATCAGCTCCGATGAGGCGAAGGGCATGGTGATGCAAACGGTCACCATAGCCGGGTCCTGGGTCGGAAAGCGTCGCCTCGCCCAAACCGACAAAACCACTCTCGGTCATCAGGCGCACATGCCGCCACGTCGTTTGCGGGCTGACCACCACATCTCTTAGGTCGATGTCCATGATTCGGTGTGGGCCGCTTGCCTTACTCGTCATGCCTGACATGACGCGGTCGGGGCCTGTTGATCGATGAGTCCTCCCTCCTTCAATTGCATCCAGAACTCGTCCGGGATGGGATAGTTGAACGCCTCGATCGCTTCGGCGAGCTCGCGTTCGGATCGAAGGCCCGCGACCACGGAACTGACCATCGGATTGAGATCGGCGAACTGCAGTGCTGCTGCGCGCAGCGGCACGTCGAATGCGGTGCAGACAAGCTCGATGGACGCAACCTTGGCGCACAGTTTGGGATCGGGCGGCTCATACATGTAGGTGGCGCCTTCAGTCAGGCCGGTCGCGAGAATCCCTGACGCATAGGGCGCTGCGCAGAT
>JBCCIN010000026.1:0-23735 GCA_039028235.1 Pseudomonadota bacterium | reverse complement strand
GGTCAGCGCGACGAACCGACCGCTTTTCTAATTCAGTAACCGACCCTGCGAAAAGCCAGCCATGTTCGATCGCATAGCAGTGCCAGGTCAAACGTCTCGCCTGCTGGACAGCGATAGGCATCCTCGTCGGGAAAGCAGACAAAGTCCTGCTTGCTAAATCGCCCTTTGGCCTTGCTGCTCGATGTCTGGGGTTTGGGCACGAAGGTCGTGATGCCGACATCATCACAAGCTCGAAGCTGCTCGCCTTCGAAATAGCCACGATCTGCCAACACAGTCAGACCGTCGGCACCGATGACGTCTTTGGCATGCGTCGCCATCTCGCTAAGCTGGCCGTTGTCGAGTCCCGTCTGGATAACTTCATGATCGATGATTAGATGATGTTTGGCATCGATGGTCGCCTGGACATAGCCATAGACATAAGTCTTCAACTGCACCAAAGGATGACAGGATGGCCGACCCGTTGCCTCTGGCACCAAACCGTCGAAACCAAGCTCTTTGAGATCAAGGGCATCAACAAACACGTCAATCACCCCAACCAAATTATCCTCGTCGACATACTCATCCAGCGATGCAGGAAACAATGTACTCTGAGTACGATCTTCACCCTCGATAAACCGTTTCACCACCAATCCCCGACTTCGAATTGGCGGCACTACAGGAGATCACACGTTTCGGCACAGCATCAACCCACAGTCGTCAATTTCTCATACGTAGATTGGCGTGCGGACAAGCAACTTTTTAGATAATGAGTAGGGCGCGAAGCCAACTACTCCTCATCTAGTCTCGATCCCAAGGGATCGGGATGCCGCCGCTGCGAATCGCTTCAAACATGCGCTGTCCTACCCGATCACCGAAAGCACCGAGTCCGGTCATAGACTGCGAAGTTTCCCTGAACGGTTACGGAGCCTTCCAATTGAAATCCAATGTACCGATCAGAAATACTCACGAATACTTCTAGATCGTAAGTTAGAATACTTCTCTCTTGCCCTAGTGTACATGGCGCCAGCGGCTCCCATGTCGCTTCCACAGCATATTATGAGATGATCATTAGGCAAATTGGTGTCTCGTGCGACGCGTTGAACCGTGCTGGCAAGCCGTTGTGGATTGATCGTTCCAACTGTTCCGCCTCTATCACGAATTTGCTGTCTTCGGCTCCGCGAAGAATGACGCGAGCTCGTCGCCGAGCCCCCTCGTTTCCTTTGGCGAGGGTGAACTGCTTGGCCCCTTTGTTGGCTTTCTCCACCCCGTCTTCACGGCAGTTTCAGCAAGCGCGACAGCGTGCGGCACAGGAGAGATGGCCGGCACCGGGAGGCGATCGGCGATTTGATCGGCGATGCCGGCGAAGGCGGCGCCGCCGAAGACCAGCACATCGGCATGGTCCTCATTGACGGCTTTTCGCGCCTGCTCGATCACCATCGCCTCGGCATCGGCCTGGCCCTCGGCGAGGTCCGTGCCTGAAAGGGGCATACGCCTGATCGAAGCGATGTGCGGCTCCATGCCGAGTTCGGCGATGATCGCCTCATTGGCGCCGCGATCCGGCGTCCCGATGCCGATGATGGCGATCCGTTGCCCGAAGATCTGCGCCGCGCGCAGGCCGGCCTCGGCGATCCCGACAACCGGCAGAGGCATCAGCTCCTTGGCCGGCGGCACGAGCGCATGGCAAAAGGCCCCGACGACGACCGCATCATAGCCTTGATGATGGCGCGCCAGGCTATCGAGGAGCGCATAACCGGCGATCGCCATCTCGCTGCGCGTGGCGATATAGGGCACGCCGAAATCTGCGGTCAGACCATCGATCTCGGTATCCGGCCTGCAATGTCGTCTCGCCTCATCGACCATCAGAGAGGTCATGGTGTCGCTGGTGTTGGGATTGGCGAGCAGGATCTTCATGGCCGTCGTACCCTCTCAACGCGCGAGCATGAGTTGGACGGGTGCGTGCACCAGCCAAGGGGCTGCCGTGATGATCACGAGGCCGAGCAGCATCAGGAAGAAGAACGGCATGGCGGCGCGGGTGACCTGCAGGATGTCGCGACCGCTCATGCTCTGGAGCACGAAAAGATTGAAGCCGACCGGCGGCGTGATCTGGGCCATTTCGACCACGATGACGGTGAAGATGCCGAACCAGAGAAGGTCGATCCCGGCCTCGTCGACCATCGGCAGAACCACGCTCGCGGTCAGCACCATCATCGAAACGCCGTCGAGAAAGCAGCCGAGGATGATGTAGACGACGGTGAGCACGGCGAGGAGTTCGTAGGGGCTGAGATTCCAGGCCTCGACATAGCCCGCGATGACGCGCGGCACGCCCGTGAAACCCATGGCGATGGAGAGAAAGGCGGCGCCCGCAAGGATGAAGGTGATCATGCACGAGGTCTTGAGCGCCGCCATCAGGCTCTCCTGAAAGCTCGCCCAGCTGAGCGATCCGCCGACAGCCGCCAGGATCAGCGCGCCGATCACCCCCATGGTCGCGGCCTCGGTCGGCGTCGCGTAGCCGCCGTAGATCGAGCCGATGACGAAGGCGATCAGCAACAGGACCGGAATGAGGAGCCGCGCCCGGTCGAGCTTTTCCGAAAGCGTGAAGCGGACGGTTTCGACGGGAGCGAGGGCAGGATTGAGCTTCGTGCGGATGGCGACATAGGCCATGAACAGGCCGATCAGCATGAGCCCCGGAACAAGGCCCGCGATGAAGAGGCGGCTGATCGACTGCTGCGCAATCACGCCGTAGACGATCAGCATGATCGACGGTGGAATGAGGAGGCCGAGCGTACCGGATCCGGCGAGCGTGCCGATCGAGAGCTGTTCGTCATAGCCGCGCTTTTGCAGTTCCGGGATGCTCATCCGGCCCACGGTCGCACAGGTGACCGCACTTGATCCGGCAACGGCCGCCATCACCCCGCAGCCGACGATGTTCACATGGAAAAGCCCGCCCGGCAGGCGCTGCAGCCAGGGGACGAGACCATGAAACATGTCCGAGCTGAGCCGTGTGCGAAACAGGATCTCGCCCATCCAGATAAAGAGCGGCAAGGCGGTGAGCACCCAGTTCCAGGACGCATCCCAGACCGTGCTGGCCAATAGCGATCCAGTGGGGGCGACGGAGAAGAAAAAGAGCGCGATGAAGCCAACGGCGGTGAGGCTGACCGCGACCCAGACGCCGAGTGCCAGGAGAAGGATCATGGCGCCGAAGACGACGAGACTGACAAAGGCTGGATCGGTCATCGACCGGCCTCATCGATGGGCTCGAACACGGTTTCCGCATTCGCCTCGTAATTCGGAAGCGCACCCTTCAGCACCAGAACGAACTCGTCGATCACGGCAATCGTCATGATCACCAGGCCCAGCAGCATGCCGGTGCGCGGAATCCAAAAGGGTATGGCCATCAAGCCGGGGCTGATCTCGTCGAAGACATAAGAGAAGTAGACGAAGTCCGCGGCCCAGTAGGTGAAATAAACAAGGCCCGCCGCGGTGAAGGCAAGGCAGAAAA
This sequence comes from Pseudomonadota bacterium, assembly GCA_039028235.1. Classification (GTDB taxonomy): domain Bacteria; phylum Pseudomonadota; class Alphaproteobacteria; order Geminicoccales; family Geminicoccaceae; genus JANQPX01. Next base: position 20,257 of record JBCCIN010000026.1, on the reverse strand, counting down.
GCTCGACCATCCGGCGAAGGTTTGGTGGGAAGTTGCGGATCAGGAGGGTGACGCGGATATGGCCGCCCTGCTTGAAGGTGTAAGCGAGACCAAGGAAGGTGGAGGCCGCCATGCAAAAGCCGGCGGTCTCAGTGGAATCGATGGTAAAGCCGAGAAGACGGCCGACCACCTGGACGATGATCGCGACAGCGATGCCTGCGAGAAAGGCGGCGCCCAGCCGTCCCGAAAGCCGGTAGAGGCCATCAAGAACGCGTCTCGGCGTCATGGGGACGACCGGGCCAGCCCGCGGTTACTTCGAGGCTTCGAGAAATTCATCGAGGACCGCATTGGCCTCTGGGCTCGCTTCCTCGCGCCAGCTCTTCATCATCTCGAGACCGATCTCGTTCATCTCCTCGATCACGGTTTCAGGCGCTTCGGCGACCGTCATGCCGTTTTCTTCGAGCGTCTTCATCTGCGCTTCGGTCGTCTCGGCGCTCATCGTCCAGGCACGCTCTTCGGCCGTCTCGGCGGCAGCCAGAATCGCCTCTTGGGTCTCTGGCGGCAGCCCGTCGAACATCGCGGCATTCACCACGACGGCGTTTTTCGAGAAGATCGCGCCGGCATAAGTGAAGTGGCTGGTATTGTCCCAGGCCTGGATGTCGATGCCGGTTTGCGGGCTGGTGAACAGCGCCTCGATCAGGCCCGTGGAAAACGCCTGCGGGATTTCAGCGAACGGCAGGATGGTCGCTTGAAAGCCGAGCATCTCGCCCATCTGCTGCGTCGCCGTCGAATAGATGCGGAGTTTCTTGTCGCTGAAGTCGTCAACGGACGACACCGGAAACTGCGTATAGAAGCCTTGCCCCGGCCAAGGTGAGTAAAACAGGACCTTGATACCGTCTTCGCCGAAGGTGGTGTCGAAATAGGGCTTCTGCAGATCCTTCAAGAGCCAGGCACTGTCATAGTCGGGGGCTATGAACGGGAGGCCGGCGAGGATGTTCATCGGGTCTTCATTACCGTAGACGCCGAGACGGATTTCACCGATCGGCACCTGGCCGCGCTGCACTGCCGTCTTGATCGCGTCCAGCTTGATCAGCGTGTCGTTGGACTGCAGATCGATGGTGAGATCGGTCTTGGCCTCGACCTCCTCGATGAAAAGCCGGATGTTCTGGGTGTGGAAATTATCTTCGGGATAGCCTGACGCCATGATCCAGGTCTGCGCGAACGCAGCACCGCCGGTCATGAGCGTCAGGGCCGCGCCGGCGGCCAGGGCAAACAGAGGTTTCATCGGCGTCTCTCCTTCTTGGTTGTTCTTGTCGGACAGCATCTGTCCGGATCTGCTGCTGCTCGAAGCAAGATCAGGGCCAAAGGGGCCAAACCGTGGGCAAAGGCCCGGCATGGACGCCGAAACGGCACCGGCAGGTTAGGGCGTGCCTAGAATTTCGTCAGAAGCTGCTTTGTTGATCGATGACCGGCTGTTCGTCGGCCCAGATCACCCGTGCTGATCGAGCCAGTGCTGGGCGATAGCGGCGCGCGTTGCAAACCAGACACCGCCCTTTCGGCGCATCTCCCGGAGCACCTGATCCAGCCCACCGATACGCGCTGGCCGGCCGATGGTGCGGAGATGAAGGCCGATGCTCATCATTTTTGGAGCTTTCGTCCCCTCGCGCCAAAGCCAGTCGAATGCGTCCAGCACATAGCCCGAAAACTCCTCGGCGCGGCGAAAGCCGTTCGGGAGTTGAAAGCGCATGTCATTGGTGTCGAGCGCATAGGGGACGACCACATGCGGCTCGCCGTCCGGCCGCCGGAGGATGCGCGGCAGGTCGTCGTCATAGGCATCGCTGTCATAGAGAAAGCCGCCATGCTCGATCAGGAGTTTTCGCGTGTTTGGGCTGGCAGGGGTCTTGGTGTGCCAGCCGAGCGGTGCTTCGCCCGTGACACCTTCGAGCGCGCTGACCGTCTCGGCTATGGTGCGGCGCTCCTCGTCCTCGTCCATAAAGGCGTGGTTTTGCCATCGATAGCCGTGGGCGGCGATCTCGTGGCCTCGCGCCTTGGCGTCCTCAAGGAGCCAGGGCGCCAGCTCCGCCATCTCGCCGCAGGTGCTCATGGTGGCGCTGACGTCGTGCACCGCCAGTAAATCCATAATCCGCCAATAACCGGCGCGTGCGCCATAGTCGAAGTGACTCTCGGCGGCGATGTTGGCGACGCCGTCGACCGCTGCGATCATGTCGTAGACGGGCTCATTGCGCGCATCGCCGCGCGAGACCGCCATCTCCGCGCCCTCCTCCACATTCACGACGACGGAAACGGCGACGCGAGCGCCATTCGGCCAGTTCGCAGCGGGCGGCTTTCCGCCATAACCTCTGAGATCGCGCTCATACATCTCGGATCACAGCCTCGACATGGGCGAAAGGCGGCTGATCCTCCTGATCGATCGTCAATAAAGCGCCTCCGGCAAGACCATGACGATCCAAGGCTGCCAGATGATCGCCAGCACCATCAACAGCATGGCGATGACGAAGGGGGCGATGCCGGCATAGACGTCTCTGAGTTCGCCCCGCCCGCGCACGCCCTGGACGACATAGAGGTTCATGCCGACCGGCGGCGTGATCAGGGCAAGTTCCATCATGATCACCAGGAAGATGCCGAACCAGACGGGATCAATGCCGAGATGCAGGATGATCGGCATGACAACGGGGATGGTACCGACCATCATCGAGAGCGTTTCGAGAAAGCAGCCCATGATCAGATAGAAGAGCACCAGAAGGAGGATCGTCTCGATCGCGGACAGGCCGAGATCGGTGACGAAGCGGGTCATGGCCTGGGGCACGCCGAGAATGCCGACGATGAAGTTCAGGAAAAACGCCGCCGAGATGATGAAGATGAGAAGGGCGCTGGTTCGCGTGGTGGCGATGAACGCCTGATGCAGCATGGCGAAGCTGAGCGTGCCATTCCACCAGGCAAGCAGGAAGGCAAGCACCACACCAAGGGCTGCCGCCTCGGTCGGCGTCGCCCAGCCGCCGTAGATCGCACCCATGACGATGACGAAGATGCCGAGCGGCGGCAGAAGATATTGAAGTCGCTGGATGCGTTCGCGCCTGGGCGCCAGATCCTCGTCCCGGACCTGCTCGGCGATCGCAGGCTTGACCAACGCGGCCGTCGCGATCATCGCCATGAACAAGAGGGTCAAAAGCAGGCCCGGCAAGATGCCCGCTGCGAAGAGCTGGCCGATCGAGGTGTTGGTGAGGGCACCATAGATGATGAGGTTGACCGAGGGCGGGATCAAAATGCCCAGCGTCGCGCCGGCGGCGATCGTGCCGAGCACCAGCGGCTCGCTGTAGGTCCGCCGCTTGAATTCGTCGAGGGCGACAGTGCCGATGGTGGCGGCGGTCGCGACCGACGAGCCGGAGACCGCGGCGAAGAGCGAGCAGGCGCCGATATTGGTGTGCAGCAGCCCGCCGGGCAGACGGCTCAGCCAGTCCGCGAGGCTGTCATACATGTTCTTGGTGATGCCGGAGCGCAAAAGCAGCTCGCCCAACAGCACGAAGAGCGGAATGGTGGTCAAGAGAAAGTCGTTCATGACGGACCAGAGGTTGGTCCCGAACGAAAAGAGGACCGGCGGTCCGAAGTAGACGAGTGCGCCGAGCACGCCGATCGCCAGCATGGCGACACCGACATGCAGGCCGATGAACATCAGCCCGAGCATAATAATGAAACCGATAACGGCGCCGGTGAGGTCAATCATGGTCTTGCGAAAACGTCGGGTCGAGCCGTCACCGCCGCACCTCGTCCAGCTCTTCCGCAAGGCTTTGTGGCGAGAGCGCGCGGTTGGCGTCATCGAGGCCGGTGCGGAGCCTGAAGAGTGAGCGACCCGCCATGATGATGGCGGTCAGCGCGAAGAGAACGAGCCCTCCGAGCCAAAGGCCTTGGGGTAGCCAAAGGGGTGTTTGCAGCGGCGTGCTCGACCTGCTCTGGAAGAGAAGACTTTCCGACAACGTCGTCCAGGCCATATAGGCCATGAAGGCGGCGCTGAACGCCAGGCAGACATAAGCCAGAATGTTCAGCCCCGCCTGCAGACGAACGGGCAGACGGTTCAGAAGAACGTCGATCCGCGTGTGGGCGCGCATGGAGGCGGCGAGCGCCATGCCGAAAGTGCCGGTGATGGCGACGACATAACCGCCGATCTCATCCACGCCCTGCACGGAAAAATTCAGAAGCTTGCGCGCCAGGATCTCGAAGACGATCAGGAAGGAGAGACCCAGGCACGCATAGCCCGAAACAATGCCGATCAGACGCATCAGTTCAATTCGATGCCGCGCACCTTGCCGACCGTCGCGTTCCAGATGCTGGTGCACTCGGTAAAGCCTTCATTGCAGCTTTCCCCCCAGCCCGGCAGCACCTGCTCCATCGCCGCCTTGGTGATCATTTCCTGATCTGCAGCGGTCGGCTCGACCAGCGCCATGGAGAAGAGGTTGTAGTTCTCGCATCCGTCTTCCTGGCCGGTATTGCAGGCGATCGCCCAGCCATTGTTCTGGCGCGCCAGATCCCAAAAACCCTGCTCGAATTCGGCAAACGCTTCGGTGAGCTTGGCCTGCTCGTCAGCGGAAAAGCCGTTCCATGTGTCGAGGTTCATGAAGTGGCCGTTGACCGACCAGGAGATGCCAAGCGGCAGGAAGTGGGTCGTCACTTCCGGCCAGTTGCCGGTATTGCCCGAGGTCGGCGAGGTGATCGCGCAATCGACCACGCCGCGCTGCAATGCGGGGTAGACTTCCTTGAAGCTCAGCGTCACCGGCGTCGCACCGACGGCTTCGAGCAGGCTCGACATAGTCGCGGTGTAGGAGCGGACCTTCAGTCCGGACAGATCAGCGACACCGCCGATCTCGGCATTGCAGTAGAAGACCTGAGGGCCATAGGGCCAAAGCGTCATGGCCTTGGCGTTGAATTTTTCGGCAAGCCGCTTTTCCAACTCGGGGCGAAAGGCGGCGACCGCTTCTTCAAGTTGCTCCATGCTGGTGGACACGCCGATCAGATCGATACCCTCGAGAAAAGCGTCGTCGCGGGCCGCAGCACCCACAGTGCTCTCGACGATGTCGAAGGCACCCGTCCGCACCATGCGCAGTGTGTCCTCCATGTCGACGCCGACGACATCGAGCGGATTGAAGTTGACGGCAAGCTCGATGCCGGTCTTTTCGGACAGCTCTTCGTAGAATGCTTTCTCGAGGGCTGTATGAAACTTGTGGGTCGAGACCAGGCCGGTGACGCGAAGGCTCTGTTCGGCCTGAACGCTCGCTGCAAGAAGCGTCAACGCAGCGGCACTCATCAGCATCGTCTTCATGAGAGGTTTCCTTTTCTTGTCCGTTGGTAGTGTCGAGCGATGTCGATCCGGCGGGCGAGCCAGATGTCGTCACCGAGATCGGCCAGAGCCTGGAAGATGGCCTCGACCGCACGGAAGCGCGCCGGGCGACCGGCGATCCGTAAATGAAAGCCGATATTGAGAAGCGCCGAGCGACCGTGCTCAGCCTCGGCCAAGAGCTGGGCGAGCGCGTCCTCGACATAACCCACAAATTCCTTCGCTCGGGCAAAACCGTTCGGGTGGAAGAACTTCATGTCATTGCTGTCGAGCGCATAGGGGAGGACGACCAGGCCTGTCGGATCGTCATAGGGAAGGTCGTCGTCGAAGGCGTTCGAGGCATAGGTGAAGCCGAGTTCGGCAAGGAGTTTTCGGGTCCAGGGGCTTTCGCTGCCGCGACAAAAGAAGCCCTCTGGCCGCTCGCCGGTCGCAGCCTCGGTCACCTGGAGGCAGCGCTCAATATCGACGCGCTCGGCCGCCTCGTCGGCATAGTCCGCATGGGGTCGCCAGCGCCAACCATGGCAAGCCGGCTCATGGCCACGCTCGACGATCTCCTTAGCCAGACCAGGCGCCCGTTCGATCGCCCGCCCACAGCAAAAGAACGTCGCGGGTATGTGATATCGATCCAACGCCTCCAGAAACCGCCAAAAGCCCACGCGCATGCCATAGGCGAAAATCTGCTCCTGCCCGAGATCGCGCGCGCCCGGCGGCACCACGCTCAAGACTTCGCCGACCGCCTCGGATCTGGCGTCACCATCACCGACCTGCCACTCAGCCCCTTCTTCGAAATTGACCACGACCGAGACGGCAAGGCGGGTGCCGTTGGGCCAGGCGATGCGGGGCGGCGAGCCGCCATAGCCGATGAGGTCGCGCTCTTGGACGTTCTCCGTCACGCGACCTCCTGAAAAAGACGCCCCCAAGCCCTTACCCGACCAGGGTCGACGCCGGCTGTTTTCAGCGACGCCCAAAGCGCCGTCGCCACCGTGTCATAGATCGGCAGGCCCAGTTCTTTCTCCAGTCCGGGAACGATCGCCGCCCCTTTGAGATTGGTGCAGAAAATGGTGATCGCATCGAGCTCGGCAGCAGCCGCCACCTCGCGGCACATCTCGGCTATGGTGCTCTCCGGGACCTCGGAGAAACTGAAGTTACCGGGGTCCTGCAAATGACGCTCCGCGGCGACGCTGAAGCCGGCTGTTCCAAATGTCTCGATGATGCGTGTCTGAATCTCATCAAGATAAGGCGTAACCAAGCCGACACGCTTTATACCGGTCACCTCGAAGATCTCTTTCAGCGCAAGAACGGAGGAGCAGGCGGATACGCCGGTGCGCTCGGTGATTTTTTGGCACAAAGCTACGTCCTGCTCGAAGCCAAGCCAGCCTGCTGACGTGCCGTTCCAGCAGATGCTGTGGACGCGAGCATCGGCGAGAAGGCTCGCAGCCTCCAGCATCGGTTCGCTTTGGAACTGGCCAAGTGCTCGATCGCCCAGCGAGATTTCGGTGACTTTGAACCGCCCGAAATGCGCCGTGACATCATGCAGATCAGCCAGCATGGCTGATGTCAGAGGCTCCAACACCGTGTTGGAGGAAGGCGTCAACATCCCGAGAAATCGGCGGTCGAAGACGTTCAAAACCATATCCTCTTCAGACACTTGAGCTGGGCTTGTAGAAGGGGACATGGGCGGCTGCATCGAAGTAGTTCTCATAGAACTTCATCACATGAGGCAGCAGCTTCTTCGACAGGCCTCTGCGTTCGACTTCTTCATCAGTGAGTGCACGGGTGAGATCGTCGTGGAGCTTGGAGAGGGCGGCGCGCTGGTCGACTTTCATGAATTCGCCATGGTGATAGATGACGTCGCCTGCGCACATCACCATGTCGACGCCTCCTGTCTTGGCGCGCTGGATCACGGCATCGAGGACGGAAATCTCGCGGTCGAGGTATGGATAGGCGATCTTTTCCCAATCCATCAGCACCATGTCGGCAGCCTTGCCGACTTCAAGCGTGCCGAGCCGTTCGCCAAAGGCCGTCGTCTTCGCACCGCCCGCCGTGGCCATGCGCAGCACCTGCGCCATGGTCGGCACCTCATCGCCAGTGCCGGGCGTGCGGTGCGCGCGCAAGACCATGCGCATTTCCTGAAGCATGTCCCGATCGTCATTGATACCGGCCTCATCCATGCCCATGGCGGTGTTGACGCCATATTGCTCCCAGACGTTGAGCGCGCCCACGCCGGAACGCAGACGGAAGTTAGAGCTGCAATTGTGGCAGATATGGGTGCCGGTCTCGGCGATGCGCTCGATGTCCTTTTGGCTTAGCCAGACACCGTGACCGAGGGTCATGCGAGGGCCGAGCATGTCGAAACGGTCGATATAATCGAGGGCCGTGCCGCCGCCACGGCGTTTGGCATATTCCTTTTGGTAGGCGGTCTCGACCAGATGCATGTGCATCGGCGCGTCGTACTTTATGGACGCCTCGGACAGTCGCTCCAGGGCCTTGTCCGAGCACCAGTGTAGGTTTGCGGGGGCGAGCTGGATGCCGATCCGGTCCTTGTTGTGATGCTGTTCGTGGAGATGCTCGAACATCGCCATGAAGTCATCGAGGTCCATACCGAAGCGTGCAAAATGGCGCTGCATCGGTGGGTGCATTTCTTCCGGGAGAAGCTTGATGAACTCCTGATCGTCCATATAGACGAGGCGGTTTTGGTCACGCAGCGCGAAGCTGTAGGAAACGCGCATGCCAATGTCTTCATATGCCTTGATGACCTCGTTCGCCCCATCTGTCACCTGATCGAGCTTGCCCGGAATCCAGCCATGGATGTGCTGCACGGTGGTGACACCAGAGGCGATCATCTCGAAGGCGGAATAGAGCGTGTCCAGATATAGGTCTACGGCACGGCAGACCATGCGCGTGACGAACCAGAGTTCGAGCGGCATGTCCGGTGAACCCAGCTGGACGGGCGTCAGGCCTACATGGTGGTGGCCATTGACGAAGCCCGGCATTAGCACCTGGCGGCCGCTGCCGATGACCTGAGTATTGAGATTGCGGTCTCTCAGCTCATCGAACGTTCCAATGTCCCTGATGATGCCATCCTCCACCAGCACGGCACCATCATCGATCTGCTCCCACTGGTGACGATCTATAGTCTTGGTGATGACATAGCGGCCACGGACGATCGAGGTGGACATTCTGGGCTCTCCCTCTAGCCAATGCTTCCGGTCACACCAGCTCTTGTTCGGCGAAAGCGCGGTCGACTTCGGCGCTTAGAATTTCGGTGAGCTGCTGTCGGAGTTTCTGGCATGCTGGATTGAAGGGATCGCGCGGGCGCGGGAGATCAATCGGCACGACCTCCTTGATGCGTCCGGGGCGCGCGGTGAAGACGGCGACCCGATCGGCAAGCGCCACGGCCTCATCAATATGGTGGGTGACGAAGACGACCGAAGCCTTGCTGCTTTCCCAGACATCCAGGAGAAAGTCCTGCATCTTGGCGCGTGTCTGCACATCGAGCGCAGCAAAGGGCTCGTCCATGAGGAGCACCTTCGGCTGCATGGCAAGCGCGCGGGCGACGGCGACGCGCTGGCGCATGCCACCGGAAAGCTCGTCCGGGCGTTTGTCGATCGCCTCGGTCAGGCCGACTTTCTTCAGGACGTCCTTGGCGACGCGATCCATCTCGTCGGCCGTGGCACCTCTCAAGCTTAAGCCGAAGGTGACGTTCTGGCCGACGGTGAGCCAGGGGAAGAGCGAGGTTTCCTGGAAGATCAGGCTGCGGTCAGGCGCGGGCTGCTCGACCACGTCGCCGAAGGAGCGGAGTTCGCCCGATGTCGTCTCTTCGAGGCCGGCGATCAGGTAAAGAAGCGTGCTCTTGCCGCAGCCTGAGGGGCCGAGCAGGACCACGAACTCACCGTCATCGATCTTGAGATTAATGTCGGTGAGCGCTTCATGGGCGCGGGGCGTGCCGACCGCCCAGATCTTGCCGACGCCCAGGCAGTCGACGGCTTGCGACTTATCGATCATCCCAGACTCCCTTGACCCTTGGGCACCCAGTAAAGGACTCGGCGCTGTAAGGTTCGAAGGCCATAGTCGAAAAAGAATCCGGTGAGGCCGATCAGGACGATGGTGAAAAAGACGAGGCCCGGATTGAAGGTGTTTCTCGCGAGCATGATCACCTGGCCAAGGCCGTAGCCTACGCCGGTGGCCTCGGCGATCAGGACCACCATCCAGGCGCCGAACAGGTTGAGCCGGAGCACGACAAGAAGGCCTGGGAGAATCGCCGGCAGGATGACGCGTTTGTAGATCTGGAGCTTGGTGGCGCCCATGGTGCGGGCGACGTTGATGTAGTTCTTGTTGACGCTGTCGATCTGCGTGATCGTGGCAAGCGTCATGGTGAAGAAGAGTGCGATGAACACCATGAAGATCGCGGGCGCATTGCCGATGCCGAAGAGGAAGATCGCGACCGGGAGCCAGGCGATCGGCGAGACCGGGGCGAGCAGCGTGATGGTCGGCAGCGTCAGGTTTTCCATGAGCCGCCAGTAGCGAATCGCGACCCCGACGCAGATGCTGAAAACGGCGGCGAGCGCCAGGCCGGAGAGCACGCGCATGGTGGTCGAGAAGATGGTGATGACGACAGCCATGCCTGGCGAAGGACCGGCGGCGGCATCCGTTCCGATCTGCCAGCGCTGGGCGGTGTTGAAATATTGCGCCTGGCCTGTGATGTCGCCCATGAAGATGTGTGGCGGAGGGAGCAGCTTCGGGTCGGCGACGCCGACCAGCCACAAGAACTCCCAGATCAAGGCGAACATGCCGACCGAGACGATCGTCCAGCCCAGCTTGGGGGCAGCGCCTTGCCACCAGCTTGCGAACCTGCCGGGTGTGGACGGGGCCGAAGCCCCGCCCTTGCCGGCCGTCTCCGTGAGCGACGACGCCATGGCTTTTATGCCGCGGACTTGTATTGGAGCTGGTCGTGGACGTCGCCATTTTCAGCGATCACCGCTTCCAGCATGCTCCAGTCGATCGCATCCGGGCCGGGCTTCTCCTTGATGTAGCCCATCTCCATCAGGCTGTCGGTACGGCCGAGAATGAAGTCGGTGTTGTCGCGCTGATCGACCATCGGTGGCTGTTTGGTCGAGCCAATGACCGCGTTCTCCATGGAGGTTTTGTAGTAGGTGCCGACGACCTCATCGAGCACGGTCTGGGTGTCCTGCTCGAAGGCAAGTTGCGATTTCATCATTGCCTTGATCAGCGCCTTGATCGCATCCGGGTTCGAGGCGATCAGCTCTTCGCGGGCGCAGAGCACACAGTCCGTGTAGTTCGGCCCGTAGATGTCCTTGCCGTCGGAGAGCAGATGACTGCCCTCCACGTCCTGCAGCAGCGAGGTGGCGTAGGGCTCGATCGTGCAGATCCAATCAAGCGCACCCGCCTTGAAGGCTTCCACCGCTTCCGGCGTGTTGCCCATATAGCGGACATTGACGTCGGCAAAGTTGACGCCCTCGCTCTTCAGCCAGTCGAACGGCAGCACCTCCAAGGTGTCGAGCTGGAAGGTGCCGATGGTCTTGCCCTTCAGTTTCTCCGCGGTGTCGAGACCGGGCTGGCTAACGATCGCGCAGCCTTCGATGCCGGAACCGGCGACGATCTTGACGGGCGCGCCCGCGTCATAAAGGGCGACGAAGCTGGTATAGGGCAGCACGCCGACATCCACCTGGCCGGTGCCGAGGAAAGTGACATGTTCGGCAAAAGTCGGGGTGTTGACGAATTCCAGCGTCAGTCCGTCTTCCTTGGCCGTCTGGCGCGCATGGCTCAGAAACAGCGGCAGATTGCAAAAGCCGGTCCCGTGGGTGGATGTCACGCTGCTCGCGGCATGGGCCTGACCGGCAAGCCCGCCGCCAAGGCTGACGGTCAAAGCGCCGGCGGCGGCGCCCTTCATAAAACCACGTCGACCGAAGGTAACGTTGGACAGATCCGGAAAGTTGCGATTACCGTCGCGCTCGCACATAGTTGCCTCTCCTTGAGGATGCCTCTCCACAGGGGCGTTATCCTTGAGGAGGCCCGGGCTTTCGGTTGGTCCTGGGAGCTCGGGCCGCTCATTCAACAATTATTTCAGCAAAAAACGTGCCAAATTTGATCGTGTAATGAACCGGTGAGAATGCCAGGTTCACCATCGTGAAGCTGCCTCGGCTTTGGGCACCGGCTTTACTTTTTGGCGAAACTTGCGCCATCTTTGTTTCATAACTGAAACAACAGGAAACATGTGTTGGATCAGACGGAACGGTTGGCGAAACGTATTTTGGATTGCTACGACGCCATGCCCAGGGGCGAGCGGCGGCTGGCGGATTTGCTTTTGGAGCAGCCGATGACGGTGGTCGAGCAGTCTGCGGCGCAACTGGCCGAGCGCGCCACGGTGTCCAAGGCGACCACCACCCGCTTTTTCCGCAGACTCGGTTATCAGAGCTTCAAGGCGGCGCAAAAGGCGGCGCGCGAGCAAGGGGTCGAGCCGCAGCCGATGGAGTTCGGCGCGCGCATGCATCGCCTCGCCCATCAGCAGATGGATCTCAGCCAGCATTTGCAGAGCGAAGTGCAAAATCTGGTGCGCAGCATCGAGCAGCAACGCTCCGACGACATGAGCCGCGCCGTGCGCATGCTGGCGCGCGCGGACAAATTGTGGGTGGTGGGTTTCGGCGACAATTACCCGCTTGCCCACTTCGCCCGCGCCCTCTTGATCAAGATCAGACCGGACATCCGCATGATCCCGATCGGCGGCTTTTCCGTGCCCGAGGAGTTCGCGTCGATCTCCGCAAGCGACACCATGCTCGCCTTTGGCCTGTCCAGGCGAAGCCGCGCCCTGCGCAACATCGTCCGGTCAGCGGGCCAAGCTGGTGCGCGCATCGTGTTCGTGACCGACTATGCGAGCCAGCCGCCGGCGGGGACCGAGACCGTTATGCTGCGCTGCCGCTCGGTCGGCGCTGCCGTCTTCGATTCGCCGACTGCCGCGGTCAGCCTGATGATCTATCTTTGCTCGGCGCTGGCCGCCCATCTTGGCGAAGCCTCGATCGAGCGCCTTCGCCGAATCGAGTCGATTCACAGCGACTGGGATGACGGCCTGGACGGCGATTGGTGACGATTTCAAACATCGAGCGGAAGGGAGCAGACCACACAATAAAATCGTCATTTATGAAATTATGAATTTCAAAAACGAAATTTATTTGACCTCTCCTTTTCGACCCTGCAAGCTTTTCGCAACAAAGCTGGCCAACCAAAAAGGAGACGCCCCATGCCCCGCCCCCCCAACATCTTCAGAGCCTCGGTCATCACCTTGGCTACATCGACTGCCGCCGTCTCAGCCAACGCCGCCGAGCTGGTCTGGGCGCGCTATGGCGATATCGACAGCCTCGATCCACACCGCGCCACCTCGACGCTCTCCATGCAGGTCTGGGATCAGATCTACGAGACGCTCCTTGCCTTCGATATGGACGGCAACCCGCAGCCGCACATCGCGAAGTCCTGGGAGGTCAGCGACGACGGGCTCGAATATACCTTTGCCCTTCAAGACGGTGTCTTGTGCCATGACGGCACGCCGTTCGACGCCAATGACGTCAAGTTCACGGTCGACCGCGCCTTTGATGAGAGCAATCCCAGCCTGACCAAGACCAGCTGGGGGCCGATCTCCTCGGTCGAGGTGGTGGACGACCTCACCGTGAAGTTCACCTTCGAGAGCAAGTTCGGCCCGTTCCTTCCTTTCCTTGCCGACAGCTTCTCCTCGATGGTATGCGACACCAACGATCCCGAGACCTTCGGCAGCTCCACCGGCATCGGCGCCGGGCCGTTCAAGCTGGTGGAATGGGTGAAGGGCGACACGGTCACGCTCGAAAAGAACCCGGACTACACCAATTATGGCCGCCCCTTCGATAACAAGGGTCCAGTCGCGATCGACACGCTGATCGTCAAAACCGTGCCCGAGCCGCAGACCCGCCTTGCCGGACTCAAGACCGGCGAGATCCACATCGCCGAGCCGCCCTTTGATGATATCCCCGCGATCGAGGAGGAGGGCGAGCTCTCGATCATGGTTGCCGAGAACACAGGCCAGAATGTGTTCTGGGAGTTCACCATCTCGCGCCCGCCTTTCGATGATATCAGAGCCCGTCAGGCAGTCGCCTACGCCACCGATTCGCAAGCGGCGATCGATATCATCTATGGCGGCCTTTCCCAGCGCGAATGGTGCCCGATCGCCCGCGGCGTGTTCGGCAATGACCAGGATTTCTGCAAGCAGTACGGGTATGAATATGATCCGGACAAGGCGATCGCTCTCCTGGGCGAACTCGGCTACGGGCCGGACAATCCACTCGAGACCACCATGTTCGTCTGGACCGGCGGCAACCGCCACAAGCTCGCCGAGATCTTCCAGAGCCAGCTCGCCCAGGTCGGCATCAACGTCTCGATCGAGATCATGGACATCGGCACCATGAACGCGCGGGTGAAGGAGCAGAACGAGACGGTCGACGACACGCCCGGCACCTTCGACATGATGACCTGGTCCTGGTACGACCCGGACATCCTCTATGCGCTCTGGCACAGCCCCGGCGCCTATTCCGGCTACAACACGCCGGAGTTGGACGCGATGCTCGAAGAAACCCGTACCACCATCGAGCCTGAAGCACGCCTCGAAAAGGTGCAGGCCGTGATCAAGCATCTGATGGAAAACGCCGTCCATATCGGCCTCTACACCCCCGGCTGGGAGTGGGTCTTCGCACTCCGTCCTGAGGTCGAAGGCTTGAAGATCGGCCCCTTCCTCCACCCGATGTTCAACGACGTCAAAGTCTCCGGCTAGTCGAATGTCGACAGCATGGACTCCTGCGCCGCCTTTGCCTGGCCTCGCGGTTTGCGTCCCGGTTTTTGGGCGTGGGAGTCCTATGCTGGCTATGAACGAATAGGGGAAATGGGGCGGTGGTTCGCTACGTCATCGAGCGCGTTTTCGCCGCCCTCGTCACCATCTGGATCACCACGATCGCGGTCACGCTTCTGATCCATGCGGTGCCCGGCGATCCTGTCCGGATCATGTACGCCAAGTTCCAATCGACGCCCGAACAAATCGAGGCGGTGCGCACAGCACTCGGGCTCGATCAGCCCATCTGGATCCAATACGGCCTCTATATGGGCCGCCTGTTCGAAGGCGACCTCGGCCGATCCATCGTCGGCAATCAGCCGGTGCTCGATATTCTGCTGACGCGCTTTCCGCCGACGCTTCTCTTGGCCACCACCAGCCTCGCCATTGCCGTCGTCATCGGTCTGTCCCTCGGCTTCCTCGCCGCCTACAAGCGCGGCACCATCATCGATGTCGGCGCGATGATCATCGCCATACTCGGCGTCTCGATGCCCCATTTCTGGCTGGGGCTGTTGCTCCTCTTTTTCTTCGCGCTCCAGCTCGGCTGGCTCCCGGTCGCGGGCTCGGACTGGAAAAGCCTGATCCTCCCTGCCCTCACCCTCGGCCTCGCCAACGCCGCCGTCCTCGCCCGCCTCACCCGCTCCGCGATGATCGACATCTTCGACCAGGACTTCGTACGCACCGCCCGCGCCAAGGGCCTACCCAAGACCATTGTCCTCTACCGCCACGCCCTCCGTGCCGGCCTGGTGCCGATCGTCTCGATGATGGGCCTGCAGTTCGCCTACATGATGGGCGGCGCCATCGTCGTCGAAAACGTCTTCGCCTGGAACGGCGTCGGCCGTCTCGCGATCGAAGCCGTGTTCGCCCGGGACTACCCGCTGATCCAGGGCTTCATCCTGTTTTTCGCCACCGTGGTCGTCCTGGTCTCGCTGATCATCGACCTCCTCTACGCCGCCCTTGATCCCCGGATCAGGTACAGCTGATGGCGACCACCGTCGAGGCGATAGCATCGCCGCGCTCGACTGGCTTCCTGCGCAGTCTGCTGAAGAGTCCCACCGGTGTAATCGGCCTGATCATCGTGCTAATCCTGATCCTGGCCGCTGCCCTCGCCCCCTGGATCGCACCTTACGATCCGCTCCGCATGGGCGCAGGCCCGCGCTTTCAGCCACCATCCCTCGCTCACTGGTTCGGCACCGACGACTTCGGCAGGGACGTCTTCAGCCGCATCGTCTATGGCGCACGCCTGACCCTCCAGATCGGCGTGATCGCCGTCGGGATCTCGCTGACCTCCGGCCTCCTGCTCGGCCTGGTCGCGGGCTATGCGGGCGCTTGGGCGGAGCGCATCCTGATGCGTCTGGTGGACGTGCTTTTTTCCTTCACCGAGATCGTGATAGCACTCGCCTGCCTCGCCATCCTCGGTATCGGCCTCACCAACGCGATGATCGCCATCGGCATCGCCTCGATCCCCTTCTACGCCCGCGTCACCCACTCGATCGTGCTGGTGGAGAAAGGCAAACCCTATTTCGAAGCGGGCATCGCCGCGGGTGCGGGCCACATCCGTATGATCTTCCTTCATCTCCTACCTAACGTCATCCCGACGTTGATCGTGGTCGGCACGCTCGGCATCTCCACTGCCGTTCTCGCCGCCGCCGGCCTCTCCTTCCTCGGCCTCGGCGCGCAGCCGCCGCAGCCAGAATGGGGCTTCATGCTCTCCTCCTCGCGCGACCTGATCAGTCGAGCCCCTTGGATGATGATCTTCCCCGGCATGGCCATCGCCATCACCGTCCTCGGCTTCAACCTCCTCGGCGACGGCATCCGCGAAATCCTCGACCCAAGACAGGTCACACGATGAGTGCAAGGCGCACCTCCGATTTTGTTCTGAGCGTCGAGAACCTCTCGGTCAGCTTCGGGCGCGGTGCCAGCCGCAATCGCGCGGTACAGAATCTTTCCTACGAGCTCGAGGCCGGCGAGACCCTCGCCATCGTCGGCGAGAGCGGGTCGGGCAAGAGTATGTCCAGCCTCGCCTTGCTCGGGCTGCTGCCGCCAGGCGTCGCCACGGTCGAGACGGGCCAAGCCCGCTTCGACGGCCGGGACCTGCTGGCGATGCCCGAAGCGGAAATCACCGCACTCCGCGGCGATCGCATCACGATGATCTTCCAGGAGCCGATGACCTCGCTCAACCCTGTCCTCACCATCGGCCGGCAGCTCACCGAGGGGCTGATCGTCCATAAGGGCATGAGCATGCGGGAAGCGGAGGCACGCTCGATCGAGATGATCGATCGCGTGCGCATCCCGAACCCTGCGAGCCGCCTCAGACAATATCCGCATGAGCTTTCCGGCGGCATGCGTCAGCGCATCATGATCGCCATGGCCATGGCGTCCGATCCTGCCGTTCTGATCGCGGACGAGCCGACCACCGCCCTCGACGTTACGGTACAGGCGCAGATCCTGGATTTGATGCGCGACCTCAAGCGCGAGTTCGGCACGAGCATCATCCTGATCACTCACGACATGGGTGTGGTTGCCGAGATGGCGGACCGGGTTGTGGTCATGCATCGCGGCCGGAAGGTCGAGGAGGGCACGGTCGGCGCCGTGTTCGAGACGCCGCGCGAAAACTATACCAAGGCGTTGCTCGCGGCAGTACCCAAGCTCGGCTCTTTTGCGACAACCGCCGAGCCACCCGTGGTGGTCAACCAGCCGAAGACGCCGGCCCGCGAGACCACGCTGGTCAGCGCCAGGAATCTCACCAAGCGCTTCAAGAGCGGCGGCTGGCTGTCACGCGACGAGGGCGTGCTCGCCATGGACGATGTCGGCTTCGACCTCGCCCCAGGCGAGACGCTGGCCATCGTCGGCGAAAGCGGCTCCGGGAAGTCGACGACAGGCCGTGCCGTGCTTCGTCTGATCGAGGTCGATAAGGGCGAGATTCAAGTCGACGGTCAGGATATGAGGGCGTTGGGGCAAACAAGTCTACGAGGCGCGCGCCGCACCATGCAGATGATCTTTCAGGACCCGTTTGCGTCGCTCAATCCGCGCATGTCCGCCGGGCGGCTGGTGATGGAGCCGATGGCGATCCACGGCGTCGCATCAGGCTCGGAGCTTAGCGATCGCTGCGCCGAGCTGTTTCGCAGAGTAGGGCTAGAAGCCAATCACATGCGGCGCTACCCGCATGAATTCTCCGGCGGTCAACGCCAGCGCATCTGCATTGCGCGCGCCCTCGGGCCAGGGCCGAAGCTGATCGTCGCGGATGAACCCACGTCTGCCCTCGACGTCTCGGTGCAGGCGCAGGTGCTCGATCTGATGCTGGAACTGCAGCAATCGCTTGGCCTCGCCTATCTCTTCATCAGCCACGACATGGCCGTGGTCGAGCAGATGAGCCATCGGGTCGCCGTGATGCATAAAGGCCGGATCGTCGAGATGGGACCGCGCCAGACCGTGCTGAACGATCCGCGTCACGCCTATACGAAAACCCTGCTCGCCGCCGTGCCCGTCCCTGATCCGACCCGCAAACGAGGCATACTGCCGACCCTCGACGTCGACGCCATGCCAACCGGCCCGCTCACCGAGGTCGCGGCCGATCACTGGGTGGCGGCATGACCATCGGCATCGCGGTCCGCGGGCCGGGCGCCGGCCTCGCCGCCTTCAGGGCATTGGCGGCGGTCGAGAAAGTTGGGCGCGGCGCCATCGGCGGCTTCGTCAGCTTCGTCGCGATCACCGCAGGCGGTGAGCTGCTACGCGCCGACACCCAACGCGGCGGCACGACGACGCTCTTCATCGAGGGCGAGATGACCGGCATCGAACCGCCGCCCGAGATCGCCAACGCTCCGCTTGCCGGTCTGATGTCCAGCGGGCCGGATCGTCCGGCGCCGCTCGACCAGTTCACGCCCGCCGCGTCCGGCGTCGGCATCGTCAGCGGCCATCGCCTACCCAATATGCCAGGTGCCGACGGTGTTGCTTTGAACCAGGCCGTCCTTGCAAGGATGAAGGCCGGCGCGTCTGCAACTGAGGCGGGCCGGGTCATTCTGGAACGACACCCGGAGGCCGATGCCGGCATCATCGCTCTTAGGCTCGACGGCGAGCCCTTCGCCGGCAACACCGCACACACCGCCAAGCGGAGCGATCTCGGCCGAGCCCTATCTTATGACCCCACGACCGGCGCCGCCGTCGCGGTCCTGCACAATGCTATCCATCCGCATCAGGCACTCGCCGAGCTTGCGGCATCGGTCGCGCTGGACGCGATCAACCCGCCAGACTGCGCCGACTTCTCCATCGAGATCGCCGCCGGCACGCCCCTCTCGCTCGGTGACGCGAATGCCATTTACATAGATGACAATGGAAGCGTCGTCGGCATCACCGTCACACAGGCGAGTTGGCTCGGCCCTGGCCAAGATGGCGCCGTCATTGATTTCGCTGCGCGCGTCCAACGAGGAGGCCAGACCATCGGCCATGTGATTACCGAGCCTTATTGCGTGGTCCGAAACGGTCGCCTGGTCTCACTCAGCGGAAGACAACAGGTCGCCATAGGTGTCCGCGCGATCGACGGTCCGAAAAAAAAATGACGTTCTCGATTATTGCCCGCGAGCCCGAGACCGGCTTCATCGGCATCGCCACCGCCACCGGCAAAATAGCCGTCGGCGCTCAGGTCCCCCATCTCCGTCCCGGCATCGGTGCAATCGCGACCCAAGGCTACATCACCAATCCCGTCTACGCTGAAGACGGCTTCCGCCTGCTCGAAGCCGGGTGGACAGCGAAAGAGGTCGTCGAAGCACTCACAACACGCGACCAAAGTCGAGACTGGCGGCAAGTCCTCGTGATGGATCGAAACGGCAGCACGGCGGCCGCTACCGGTAAGGCGAATGAAGCTGCTCTTGGCATAATCGAAGCTGAGGGCGTCATCGTCGGCGGCAACATGCTGGCGAGCGATGGCGTCTTACCCGCGATGAAGGCGACCTACCGGAACGCCAGAAGGCTCCCACATGCAGCTAGGTTGCTGGAAGCACTTCTGGCTGGCGAAGCGGCAGGCGGAGACAAACGCGGCACCTGCTCCGCCGCAATATTGGCCCAGGACGAAGCTCCCTGGCCGCTCAATCTCCGCATCGACTTTACCACTGATCTCATGGCGGCCTTGAAGGATCTCTACCGGCGTTCGACAGACAAGGGCTATAAGGACTTTCGTCTAAGCCTGCCCAACAGGTCCACCGGATCACAGCAATCACAGGCCATGCAGCGGATGAATGCGAAAAGATCATTGAGACGTATACGCCGCGGACGCGGCGCATGGCTGAAGAAGCTGTGAAACTGATGAAGCCGTACTATCGGCGTAGCCGTCCGGCGTAGGCCGCCTTACGCTCCCGCGTTATCTGCTGCTGACTATCCTTATGACTAGGCATACGGATAGTGCGCAGGTTTGCCGTCTCGAAGTGGTCGACACCGGCCGTTGGCGTCGTTGGAGCTTTGAGGAGAAGCTTCGGATCGTCGAGGAGAGCCATCAAGGCCATCGGCAGGTGTCGGCGACGGCGCGTCGCCATGGGATTTCCGCCTCGTTGCTGTTTTCCTGGCGGCGGGGTTTTCGTGAAGGGCGTCTTGGTGGTGTCGACGTCGGAGATCTGGTGCAGGCTGTTGTGGTGCCCGATCCCGTCTCCTCATCAGGGCCTGTTGGTGAGCCGGCTGCTGTCGGTCGCATGGAGATCGTGATTGGTGGCGATCGACGGGTGATCGTGAATGCCGATGTCGATGGGCATGCCCTGACGCGGGTTTTGAAAGTTCTTGTCCGCCGATGATCCCGGTACGGTCCAGTTATCGCGTGTACCTCTCGACGGGTGTCACGGACATGCGCCGCGGCATGCCCGGTTTGTCGTTGCAGGTTCAGGAAGCACTCGGCCGTGATCCGCACGGTGGCGATCTTTATGTCTTCAGAGGCCGCAAAGGCGATTTTATCAAGGTTCTCTGGCATGACGGTCTGGGACTGTCGCTCTACGCCAAACGGCTCGAACGCGGACGTTTCATCTGGCCGTCGCCGGCCGATGGTGTCGTTTCCATGTCGGCGGCTCAGCTTGGCTATCTGCTTGAAG
>JBCCIN010000025.1:0-23792 GCA_039028235.1 Pseudomonadota bacterium | reverse complement strand
GAGACCTACACCAAGCGGAAGAGTTTTGCTTATGGGCGCGACGGCACCTGCGCCCAACAGCCGGAGCTCCTGAACAGCGTCTTTTCGAACGTCGACATGGCGTATCAGAACCTCGAATCGGTCGAGGTCGGCGTCACCTCTCTGGATCATTATTTCGACACGCTCGGCGGCATCAGCCGCGCCGTGAAGCGGGCCAAGGGCGGCAATGGCGTGCCCGTCTATATCGGCGACCAGACCCGCGGCAAGAATGTGGTGCGCACCATCTCGGAGCAGGTCTCCCTCGAAACCCGCACCCGCATGCTCAATCCGAAATGGTGCGAGGACATGCTGAAGCACGGCTATGAGGGCGTGCGTCAGATCGAGAGTCACATCACCAACACCATGGGGTGGTCGGCGACCACAGGCGACGTGGCCCCCTGGGTCTACCGGCAGCTTTCCGAGACCTTCGTGCTCGACGAGGAGATGCGCAGGCGTCTCGCGGAGCTGAACCCGAAAGCATCGGCCCGGATGGCGGGTCGCCTGCTCGAAGCGCATGAGCGCGAATACTGGACGCCCGATGAGGCGACGCTCGAAGCGCTGAAGGATGCAGGCGAGGAACTTGAAGACCGGCTCGAAGGGGTCGGCGTGGAGGCTATGGCATGACGTCGACGGTTTACGAGCAGCCCGGAATCGGTCGCGGTGGCGGCGGGCGAGCGCCCGTGGCTCCACCTGACGGTGAGGGTAGCGTCCAGGTGAAAATGGACCCGAAGGTCGAGATCGAGGGCGCAAAGGTCTTTGCGGTTTACGGTAAGGGCGGCATCGGCAAGAGCACCACGTCGTCCAACCTGTCGGTGGCGTTTTCCAAGCTCGGCAAGCGTGTGCTGCAGATCGGCTGCGATCCGAAGCACGACAGCACCTTCACCCTCACCAAGAAACTCATGCCGACGGTGATCGACGTGCTCGAAGGCGTCGATTTCCACGCCGAAGAGCTGGAAATCGAGGATTTTGTGTACGAGGGCTATAACGGCGTGATGTGCGTCGAGGCGGGCGGGCCGCCGGCCGGCACCGGCTGCGGCGGTTACGTCGTCGGCCAGACCGTGAAGCTCCTGAAAGAGCACCATCTCCTCGAAGACACGGATGTCGTGATCTTCGATGTCCTCGGCGATGTCGTCTGCGGCGGTTTTGCGGCCCCCTTGCAGCATGCTGAGCGCGCCCTGATCGTCACGGCGAACGACTTCGACAGCATCTTCGCGATGAACCGGATCGCCTCCGCGATTATCGCCAAGTCGAAAAACTATGACGTGCGCATCGGCGGGGTGATCGCCAATCGCAGTGCGGCGACCGATGAGATCGATCGCTTCAACGAGACCATCGGTTTGGACAAGCTTGCGCACTTTCCGGACCTGGACGCCATCCGCCGCTCGCGTCTCAAGAAATGCACCGTGTTCGAGATGGACGACGGGCCTGAGCTGGAGGCGGTCAAGGACGAGTATCTGAAGCTCGCTGCCAAGCTCTGGACGGGTGTCGATCCGTTGTTAGCGAGCCCGATGAAGGACCGGGAGATCTTCGACTTTCTGGGATTTGATTGATGCAAAGCCTGACCTATCAGACCCGACGCGGCGAACTCGAAACCTATTTCGACCGGACAGCGGCTGACGCCTGGGAGAAGCTGACCTCCGATGCGCCAGTAGGCAAGATCCGCGCAACCGTGCGCGCCGGGCGGGACGAGATGCGCGCAACGCTTTTATCCTGGCTGCCTGACGATCTGCGCGGTGCGCGCCTTCTCGATGCCGGCTGCGGCACCGGGGCGCTGGCAATAGAAGTGGCAAAGCGGGGTGCGGAGGTGCTGGCGATCGACCTTTCACCAACCATGGTCAATCTGGCACGCCAGCGTACACCTGACAATCTGGGCGAAGGTTGGGTCGACTTTCGCACCGGCGATATGCTCGATCCTGGCCTCGGTGCCTTCGACTATGTCGTTTCCATGGACAGTCTCATTCACTACGAAGCCGACGATATCGTTGACGTGCTCTCGGGCTTTGCGGCACGCACAGGCTCCGGCGTGCTCTTCACCTTCGCACCGAAAACCCCGGCCCTCGCGCTGATGCACACGGTCGGCCGCATGTTCCCGAAAGGTGATCGTGCCCCCTCGATTGAGCCGGTTGCCGCAGACTCACTGCAGGATGCGATTACAGACGAACCGTCACTGGCAAGTTGGCGCACTGGGCGTACCCATCGCGTCTCCAGCGGCTTTTATACCTCACAGGCGTTGGAGCTGATCCCGGCATGAGCGGTCTCCAGCAAAAAATGGCCGGCTTCTGGGTCGGCATCGGCCCGAAATTCCTGCCGTTCGCCGATGCCGCAACCAAGGAACTGCCGCTCGGCCGTCTTTTGCGCCTCTCGCTTTTCCAGGTCTCGGTCGGCATGGCGCTGGTGCTGCTGAACGGTACCCTGAACCGCGTCATGATCGTCGAGCTCGCCGTGCCCGCCTGGCTGGTCTCGGTGATGGTCGCTCTGCCGCTCCTCTTCGCACCCTTCCGTGCCCTGATCGGCCACCGCTCGGACAACCATCCCTCCGTGCTCGGCTGGCGGCGCGTGCCCTATATCTGGTTCGGCACGCTGATCATGTTTGGCGGTATCGCCGTGATGCCCTTCGCATTAATGGCGCTGTCCGATCCCTTCTACGGTGGTCCCAATATCGTCGGCCATGCGGGTGCTGCTATTGCGTTCCTGATGATCGGCTATGGTCTCCACACGTCGCAGACCGCGGGCCTGGCGCTTGCGACGGACCTTGCTCCAGCGAAATCGCGACCGCGTGTCGTCGCCCTCCTTTACGTCATGCTGCTCCTCGGCATGGTCGCAAGCTCGGTCGTGTTCGGCTGGGCGCTTCAGGACTTCCACCCTGTCCTGTTGATCCAGGTCCTGCAAAGTGCGGCCGGCGTCGCCCTCTTCCTGAACGTCATCGCACTTTGGCAACAGGAGCCGCGCAATCCCAAGCTCACTGACCCCAAACGCGAGCGTCCCGCTTTCAAGGAGTCCTGGGCCGAGTATCAGAAGAACCCGCGCGCCTTTCGGACCCTGGTGGCGGTTGGCCTCGGCACAGCGGCGTTCAGCATGCAGGACATCCTGCTGGAGCCCTATGGTGGCGAGATCCTGGGCCTTTCCGTCAGTCAGACGACGCTTTTGACGGCGCTTCTCGCCGGCGGCTCGCTGATCGGCTTCGCCTATGCCGCAAGACGCCTCTCCAAGGGTGGCGATCCTTTTCGCATCGCCGGTCTCGGTGCTGTCATCGGGCTGTTCGCCTTTGCCGCCGTGATTTTCGCCGATCCGCTAGGCTCGGCCAACTTGTTCCGCGCCGGCACGGCGTTGATCGGCCTCGGTGCCGGCCTTTTCTCCGTCGGCATGCTGACCGCTGCAATGGATCTTGCCCCTGAAGGCCGCGCTGGCCTCGCCCTCGGTGCTTGGGGGGCCGTGCAGGCGACCGCCGCCGGCATCGCCATCGCGCTTGGCGGCATGATCCGCGATACCGTTGGCCATCTCGCGGAAACGGGCGCGCTCGGCCCTGCCTTGGTCAGCCCAGCGACCGGCTACGGCGTCGTCTACCACATCGAAATCTTCCTATTGTTCGCGACCCTGGTCGCCGTCGGCCCGCTGGTGCGCCGGTCCGATGCGTCACCCGCACGTCCGTCATCGTCATTTGGCCTCGCGGAGTTCCCCGGCTAGGCAGGTTGGAAGGAGTAACGTCATGAACATAGGCAACATCGCCGGCAATATCGATTTCGCCCAGATCTGCCTCTATATCTTCTGGCTGTTTTTCATTTGCCTGATCTTCTATCTGCGCCAGGAAGATCGTCGTGAAGGCTATCCGCTGATCGCCGAGCCCGAGGGGCAAAAGCCGCGCGGTTTCTTCTTCATTCCGGATCCCAAAACCTTCCATCTTCCCCATGGCGGCACCAAGCAGGCGCCGGACTTCGAGCTCGAAAAGCGGGAGATGAAGATCGAGAAACGCGAGGTCTGGCCGGGCGCGCCCTTCGTGCCGACCGGCGATCCGATGGCCGATGGCGTCGGCCCTGCATCCTGGGCGGAGCGCTCTGACACGCCCGATCTCACCGCGGAAGGCGAGCCCAAGATCGTGCCGCTTCGCGAAGCGAAGGACTATGAGCCCGCACCCGGCGAGGCCGACCCGCGCGGCATGGTCGTGATCGCCGGCGACCGGGCCGAGGTCGGGACGGTGAGCGATCTCTGGGTCGACAAGGCGGAGCATCTGATCCGCTATCTCGAGGTGTCGCTTAGTGACAACGATCGCAAGGTGCTTGTGCCGATGACCATGGCTGGTCTGGTGAAACCGATCGGAAAGGCGGATGGCCGCGTGCATGTCAATTCGATCTACGGGGCGCACTTCGCCAACGTGCCCAAGACTGCGCGAGCGACTCAGGTCACGCTCCTCGAAGAAGAAAAGATCATGGCCTATTTCGCCGGCGGCACCCTCTATGCTGATCCGAAACGGCAGGAGCCCTTGCTGTGAACAGTCACGATGACTTTGCCTTCGAGCCGATCCCAGGCCTGCCCGAACATCTGCCGGAGGGTGAGAGCATCCTCTGGCAGGGAAAGCCAGGCTGGATCGGCATCGCGAGCCGCGTTCTTCATACGAAGCTGGTGGCGATCTATTGCGCCATCATGCTCGGCTGGTTCGCGTTGAACGGGATCTATGTCGGCCACAGCGGGTTTGAGGTGCTGCAGTCGCTCGGCATCCCGCTTATCCTGGTCGCCGCGCTGTTCGCGATCCTGGTCGGCGTCGCCTATGGCCTCGCGCGCTCGACGATTTACACGATCACCAACCGGCGCCTGGTCTTGCGCTTCGGCATCGCTCTGCCGATCACCATCAACCTGCCATTCGCCAAGATCGAAACGGCTGCGCTAAGAAAGCACAGCGACGGCAGCGGCGACATAACGCTGGCGATCCGTGGAAAAGATCATCTTGCCTGGCTTCACCTCTGGCCGAATGTGCGTCCCTGGCATCTGAGGAAGCCGGAGCCAATGCTCAGAAGCCTGCCCGACGCGGACGACGTCGCGGTCCTTCTCGCCGACGCGATGGCGAAAGAGCTGCCGGCGGGCCTTGCGACACCGCCGCAACCGAAGCAACCCCAGGGCAACCCGGCCGGTCAGGCCGGTCTGGCGACCGCTTGAGAGGAAAACCATGGCGAACCCCCAATACCGTGCTGCCATCCCGAGGCCAATCCTGATCGGCGCCGGGATCATGATGGTGACCGCGATGGCGGTCGCCTTTGTCTCCAAGCGGCTGCCCGAGGGGACCGATCGGCCAGTCTGGGCGCCGGGACCGATTGCCGTGGAGGCCGGCGCGGAGAGCAGACATCTGCGCATCGAGCACGAGCCGGACGGCAGCATGCTCGTGAAGGATGCCGTCGACGGCAGTGAGCTCGCCGCCTTCGCGCCCGGAAAAGAAGGCTTCGCACGCATGGTACTGAGGAGCATGTCCAGCGAGCGCCGGCTTATGAACGCAGACCATACGACCGCTTTTCACTTGCAAAGAACGCCCAGTGGAGGCCTCATGCTCGGCGATCCGGCAACCGGTCGTCAAATCCACCTCGCCTCCTTCGGAACGTCGAGCCTGGGAACTTTCGAACGGCTGATGCCGGCGGAGGAACAGGCGAGGTGATCATGATGTTCACGGACAGCAAGCGCGCGTTCGATGTGCCCTGCGTCATCGAAGTGGAACATACCAACGAAAGCTTGCATGCCCATGTCACCTTCAGGAACGAGGTGAAGATCGAGCCGGGCGACGAGGTCGAGGTCCACGGTCCGCCGATCGAGGTGCCGTTCGGCGAAAGCGGCACGTTCGAGAGGACCGCGACCATCCGTCAGGCCAACTGGCTTGGACGACGCTGGGCGAAATTTACCGGACGGTTCGAGCTCATGGAGCTTTGCGAATTCAGCTTTACCTCGGGAGAGAAATTATGACAGCCGCCGCAGCCACTGCTGGCAGGACCCCGAACGTCTCAACGAAAAAAGCGCAGGAGAACACCATCCTCTCGCCGCGCTTCTACACCACCGATTTCAAAGCGATGGACCGCCTGAACATCGAGCCCATCCGCGAGGAATGGGACAAGCTGATGGCGGAGATGAAGTCGGACCCCAACAAGGGCCACTTCAAGCGCACGGATGAATTCGACAACGCGATCAAATCCCTGCCCGAGGACCTCCGAAAGGAGTTTCTGGACTTCCTGATCAGCTCGCTCACCGCCGAATTCTCGGGCTGCGTGCTCTATGCCGAGATCAAGAAGCGCATCGAGAACAAAGACATCAAAGAGCTCTTCACTTATATGAGCCGCGACGAAGCGCGTCACGCCGGCTTTATCAACGAAGCCTTGAAGGACTACGGTATCGGCGTTGATCTAGGGTTCCTGACCAAAACGAAGAAGTACACCTTCTTCAAGCCGAAATTCATTTTCTATGCGACGTACCTGTCCGAGAAAATCGGATATGCCCGATACATCACCATCTTCCGTCATCTCGAGCGCAACCCCGAGAACCGCTTCCATCCGATCTTCAAGTGGTTCGAAAAGTGGTGCAATGACGAGTTCCGCCATGGCGAGGCGTTCGCGCTCCTCATGCACGCCAATCCCCAATATCTGAGCGGCCTCAACAAGCTCTGGGTCAGGTTCTTCCTGCTTGCGGTTTTCGCGACCATGTATGTACGCGATCACGCGCGCCCGGTGTTCCACGAAGCCCTGAACGTCGATCCTGCAGAATATGGCTTCCAGGTGTTCAAGATCACGTCTGAGATCTCACGTCAGGTTTTTCCGGTCGAACTCGATCTGGACAATCCACTGTTCAAGGCAAGGCTTGAGAAACTGGTGGTGATCAACGCCAGGATCAATGAAGGGAAGACGCAAGGCGGCATCGGCGGGATGATCAAGCGCGTAGGCGCGATGGGATCCGCAGCCGTGACCTTTGCTCGCCTTTTCTTCATGTCGCCGAAGAAGGTGCCGGAGCCCGAAAGCATCCGGCTTGCGCCGGCCTGGTAGGCTCTGGGAGACAACGTCTTGACCGAGCATGTCTATCCAGCGCTGTTTGCCCTCTTCGTCTGGTGGTTCAGCACCGGGGTCATCATGTATCTGGATGGGCTGCCGCAGCGGACATTTCGCTGGAGCATGCTCGGCGCGACGGTCATTCTTGGCATCTGCCTCTGGGGCCTCGCCGATACCGCTAATGATGCGACAGTACGGGGTGCGTACCTCGCCTTCACCTGCGGCCTGCTCGTCTGGGGCTGGCAGGAAATGGCCTTCTTCATGGGCTACATCACCGGCCCTCGCCGCGAGCCTTGCCCTGAAGACAGTTCTGGCTGGCGCCGTTTTGGTCACGCGCTGCAGGCCTGCCTTTGGCATGAGCTGGCGATTCTCGTTGCCGCTGTCGCCGTCCTATGGCTCACCTGGGGCGGCGCCAATCAAATTGGTGCTTGGACCTTCCTGATGCTCTTGGGAATGAAGCTAAGCGCCAAGCTCAACGTGTTCTTGGGTGTGCGCAATCTGAACGAGGAGTTTTTGCCGGAGCATCTGAGCTTCCTGAAGAGCTATCTCACCGAAAAGCCGATGAACCTGCTCTTCCCGATCTCTGTCACGATCTCGACGGCGATTGCTGTGATCCTCGGACAAAAGGCGCTGGCGGCCGACGCGTCTTCCTTCGAAGCAGCAGGCTATACCTTCCTCACCGTGCTTCTGGCGCTTGCCATATTGGAACATTGGCTTCTGGTGCTGCCCCTGCCCGCAGCCGCCCTTTGGCACTGGAGCCTGGCCTCGAGAAAACCGAACCAGCGTTCCGCAACGGAGGTTCGAGATCTGGAGCGAATGGTGCAGACCAACCTCACAGGCGAAGAAGTGAGCTCGCTTGATCACGATCAAGGCGATACTTACGAACGGGGTCACGATCATCATCATGACGGAAACTCGGAAGTGGCACTCGGCCTGAAGTCCTGGAGTACGGGCCTTGTCGGCTCATTTGACGCTTCGCGCCTGCGCCAGCTATTGGAGAAGATCGTGGCTGGTGATTTCGGCGAAGTCGAACGGGTCAAGGGCATCGCCCGCGCCGGCGGCGGCTGGGTGCAGTTTGGCGTCGCCGGCGGTCGCACGACCATGTCGGCGTTCGCTGCCAGGGATGACGAAGAGCCGCGCGTCGTCGCCATCGGCAAATCAGTTGACGAAGACGGCCTCAAGGCTGCCTTTCAAACCGCTGGTGCCGAGCCGGCACTTGCGTGACGCTGTCACGGTGCTCGTTTGAGCGTTGTTGCAGAGATGGGGGATGTGAGATGAATTACGAAGGCTTCTTTCAAGAGCAGCTTGCGAGCCTCCGCGACGAGGGTCGCTATCGCATCTTTGCCGATTTGGAGCGCAAAGCAGGTTCGTTCCCTAGGGCTTCGCACCACCACGATGGCGGCGAGCGTGAAGTCACAGTCTGGTGCTCCAATGACTATCTCGGCATGGGGCAAAACTCCGTGGTCACCTCGACGATGCACGAGGCGATCGACCGCTGCGGCGCAGGAGCTGGTGGCACACGCAACATCTCCGGCACCAACCATTACCATGTGATGCTGGAGCGCGAACTCGCCGACCTCCACCATAAGGAGGCAGCGCTGCTCTTCACCTCCGGCTATGTCTCAAACTGGGCCTCGCTCACGACGCTGGCGTCGAAAATTCCGGGATGCGTCGTTCTTTCGGACGAAAAAAACCACGCCTCAATGATCGAGGGCATCCGCCATAGCCGCGCCGAAAAAATCCTGTTCAAGCATAACGATGTTGCCGACCTGCGCGAGAAGCTGGCCGCGATCGATCCCGATCGCCCCAAGCTGATCGCCTTCGAATCCGTCTACTCGATGGACGGGGACATCTCGCCGATCAAGGAAATCTGCGACGTCGCGGATGAATTCGGCGCCATGACCTATCTGGACGAAGTCCATGCCGTCGGCCTGTATGGCCCGCGCGGTGGCGGTATTGCCGAGCGCGAGGGGATCTGCGATCGACTCACTCTCATCGAAGGCACACTGGGCAAAGCCTTCGGCGTGGTCGGCGGTTACATCACCGGCAGTGCCGCGCTCTGCGACTTCGTACGCAGCTACGCTTCGGGCTTTATTTTTACAACGGCGCTGCCACCTGCCGTCGCCGCCGGCGCCATTGCCAGCATCCGCCATCTGAAGTCCAGCGACATCGAGCGAGCGCGGCAAAAGGAGCGCGTGGCCAAGGTGCGCGCGCGTCTGGATGAGATCGGCATCCCGCATCTGCCCAATCCTAGCCACATCGTCCCCGTCATGGTCGGCGATCCGGTCAAGTGCAAGATGATCAGCGATACGCTGATGGACGACTACGGGATCTACGTGCAGCCGATCAACTACCCGACCGTCCCGCGCGGCACAGAACGCCTTCGTCTGACACCGGGTCCGCTGCACTCGGATGCGGATATCGATCATCTCATGAACGCGTTCAGTGAGATCTTTTCCGCCTGTGGCCTTCGTCGTCAGGTGGCGTAAGGCAAGGGAAAATACGCCTCCCTGAAGCTCGACCGGATGGAGAACCTGCCATCCGGTCTTTCTTTTTTGTGATGGGGTCCTAAAGTCGCGGGATCGGTCATTACAATGTCACTGTCATGCCCAAGACCGTTCTTCTAACTCTGGGACGCCTCCCCAAGGGCCTGGATCTTGCCCGTAGTTTCCGCCGGGCGGGCTATCGCGTGCTCGTGGCCGACCCCTTTGGCTGGCATCTGATGCGGGTTTCCAAAGCGGTGAGCCGCAGCTTCAAGGTGACCGCGCCGACCATCGACGCCCAGCGCTATGTCGAAGAGCTCCACCACATCATCAGGCGCGAGAACGTTTCGATCGTCGTGCCGATCTCCGAAGAATCGATGTATGTGGCGGCCCTCAAGGAGAGGGTCGCCAACGACGTGCTGATCTACAGCATGCCCCAGGACCAACTCCTTGCACTTCACGACAAGCTCAGCTTCGTCGATCGGGCCGAATCTTTCGGCCTGCCCGTGCCGGAGACCTATCGCCTGGACGACCCGCGTGCCGCCCGTCTCGCCAACAGGCAAGACTATGTCTTGAAGCCGATCAACAGCTGTGCTGGCAAGGGCATCCGCATAGAAAAACAAGGCACGCCACTCCCGGAGAAAGCTGACGACCGATCGACGGTCGTTCAGCGCTTCGTTGAAGGCTGGCATGCGAGCAGTTTTTCGATGGTGCATGAAGGCCGCGTGCTACTGACCGTTGTCTATCGCGGCACGGTCATGACCGGCACTGTCGCCGTCGGATTCGAACGGGTCGACCGGCAGACCGGCATTGAAGACTGGGTCGCGACCTTCGTCGCACGTGCCGAGTACAGCGGGTTTATCGCCTTCGATTTCATCATCGACGAAGAGGGTGTTCCCAACGCCATAGAGTGCAATCCCAGGGTCACCAGCGGCATTCATTTCGTTGCAACCGACATCCTGGCGCCGATGATGATCTACCCCAATCGCTCGAGCCCTCCTCGCCTTCGACCCGACCGTCATTTCCAGCAGTTCTGGCCATGCCTCACCGAGACACAGGCGAGCGTCTTTCGCTGGTCCAGGTTCCGGCAGCATCTGGGCAGCCTGTTCCGCTCAAGGGATGTGACCTGGAAGCGGCGCGATCCCCTGCCCTTCCTGCTCATGCCGTTCACCTCGATGAAGATGCTGTGGACGGCGATGACCACGAAGAAGACGCTGGGCGAGGCCGCCACCGACGATATCGAGTGGAACGCCGAGGCAGCGCGGCCTCGGCCAATCGACGGAGCGATCAAGCCGAGCGAGGCGACACTCGGCACATAATCTGCTCGGCTGGACGCGTGGTCAGCCGCGCCACCGGACGGACCTCGTCAGCATCTTCGACGGCAAAATCGAAGCGTCTTGCCAGCTGCGCCAGGATCAGTGCGCTCTCGACACCGGCAAAGCCGGCCCCGACACAGACCCGCGGTCCCAGGCCGAAAGGCATATAGGTACCCGGCTGAATCGCCTTCTCCCGTTCCGGCGAAAAACGATCGGGATCGAAAAGGTCTGGATCGTCCCAATAGTCTTGATGTCGATGGATCACCCAGGGCGCGATCATGATCATCGCGCCACGCTTCACTTTGTACTTGCCGATCTGTACCGGCTCCGCAGCGACCCGGGGGATGAAGGTGATCGGCGGATAGAGACGAAGCGTTTCCTTGAAGAGACTGCGGATATAGGTGAGATGCCTCGTGTGCTCGAACGAGACCGGGCCTTCGCCGACGACACGGTCAACCTCCTCTCGAACCCGCGCCATGACCTCCGGCCGCGTCGCCAGGATGAAAAAAGCCCAGGTCAAAGCGCTCGCCGTCGTCTCATGACCAGCGAGAAAAAACACGCCGAGTTGATCGATCAGTTCGTCGCGCGAGAAACGCTCGCCGCTCTCCTCGTCCCTCGCCGAGATCACGGCAGCGGCGATATCATCGAAGGGGCAGGTCGTGCCGTTCGTTCCCGGTCGCAGGTGCCGGTCGACCAAGGCACCCAGGTGGTGGCGGATGCGCTTACACGCGTCGAGCACGTGATCATGCTGCGGAATCGCCTTGAACGGCGGATCGACGATCAGCCGCTTCAATTCGACATGGGCGACGCTGCGCTCGAACTCGGAAAATGCTTCGAACACTTCCTTCGCCGTCTCGCTTTCGAGCGAGGTCGAAAACACCGTCCGCGTGATAATGTCGGCCGTCAGATGCCCCATCGCCAGATCCAACGAGAACGGCGGACCGTTCAGCGCGGACTCTTGCAGGCGCTGTTCATAATCGTCGACGGCGGCGCTCATCGAGGCGAAAGCACGGGTTAGGCGCATGTGGGAAAAGGCGGGGTCGATCATTCTGCGCTGCCGCCGCCAGCGATCCCCCGACGAGACGAAAATCGAATCGCCGACCAGCGGCTCCAAAGCACCCACCATCAGGTCGTTCTTCGGATAGATGTCGGTCGGATCGGTCATGATCCCGCGGGTCAGATCGGGATCGTTCACGATTAGAATCGAGCGTCTGGAATAGCCGAGATAACCCGCCGGCTTCCGATAGGCCTCCGCCGGCACGAGCCCCAGCAAATTGCCGTCGCCGGACAGCGCCACCCGGATCAGCGCCTTGATCGGCGTCAGCGGCTTCGGTCTCGGCGGGCGGTAGGGGTCGACGCTGACCATCTGCGACATCATCACTCCGTTTTCAGGCCGATCACCGGCGCCCTGACGGTACAAAATGGCTGCATGAAGTTCTAGGATATCCATGAAAATTTAGGAGATCGTCGATGGATTGGCCGTTCGAAATTCTGGTGATCGGACATATCATCTCCGGCACGATCGGCTTGGTCTCATTCTGGATTCCCGTGCTCACCAAGAAAGGCGGCAGCAATCACCGCCGATTCGGCCGCATCTTCGTCAATATGATGCTCCTGACCGGTGCGATCGCGATCGGTATTTCCACCTGTACCCTGATCGACCCGCTCGGCACCCATCCCCATCTCGACGATGCCGCCATGGTGACCGGCATCTTCGGCTGGATGATGCTCTACCTCGCCACCCTGACCATCAACCTTGCTTGGTACGGCAAGCTCTGCATCGACAATAAGCGCGACCACGCCGGCAACCGCGCCTGGCACAATCTGGCGCTGCAGATCATCCTGACGATTACGGCTCTCAATTGTGCGGTCCAGGGCTGGCGCATCGATCAGCCGCTGATGATCGGCATGTCGATCATCGGATTCGCCACCGCGGGAACGAATGTCGCCTTCATCTACAAGAACGATCCGCGCCCGCCTGCCTGGCTAAAGGAGCATATCAAGGGACTGGTGGGCGCCGGCATTTCCGTCTACACCGCATTCTTCGCGTTCGGCGCAGTCCGCCTCATGCCCGAACTGGCGCTCAGCCCCTTTCTCTGGTCGATACCCCTGATCACGGGACTTGCCATCATCATGTACCAGTGGCGGAAGCTGGGCTGGCTGCAGGCGCGGCAGACACGGCCTGCACCGTCGACTTTCTAGCGTCATCGTATGACCACGCGGAAAGCCATCGTGATCGGCGCCGGCATGGGCGGTCTTGCCGCCGCCATCGACCTTGCGCGGCAAGGGGTCGACACCCTGGTCCTGGAACGGGCAGCGGCGCCCGGCGGCAAGATGCACGAAGTCATGGTCGACGGCGCCCCGATCGACGCCGGCCCCACCGTTTTCACCATGCGCTGGGTGTTTTCGGACCTGTTCGAGGAGGCTGGGGCTTCGCTCGATGACGAGTTGACCCTGGTGCCGGCTGACACGCTTGCGAGGCATGCCTGGCGCCGGGGCGGACGGCTCGACCTGTTCGCCGATATCGATCGCTCGGCCGATGCCATAGGCGACTTCGCCGGAGCGGACGCCGCCCGCGGCTATCTCGCATTTTGTGCGCGTAGCAAAGAAATTTACAGGACGCTGAGGTCGAGCTTCATTGCAGCGGAGCGCCCCACACCGCTGGATCTCGTCCGCAGAGTGGGCTTGTCGAATGTCGGTGCGCTCATGCGGACGGCGCCGACCAGGACCATGTGGTCGGCGCTGGGCGACTATTTCAAAGACGCACGCCTTCGCCAACTCTTCGGCCGTTACGCCACTTATACCGGCTGCTCACCATTCGAGGCTCCCGCCACGCTGATGCTGGTGGCCCATGTCGAACAAGACGGCGTCTGGTTCGTGCAAGGCGGCATGCGGCGCATCGCCGATTCAATGCAGGCACTGGCCGAACGTCAGGGTGCCACTTTCCGATTCGACTCGCATGTCGTTGAGATCATGGTCGAACGCGGACGAGCGACCGGCGTCATCCTCGAAGGAGGTGAACGCCTGGAGGCCGATGCCATCATCTTCAACGGCGACGCTTCCGCCCTCGGTCTCGGGCTTCATGGCGAAGCCGCACGCCGCGCCGTGAAGACCGTCGCGCCTCGCGACCGGTCGCTATCGGCGATTACCTGGTGCCTGAAAGCGACACCGTCCGGCTTTCCGCTGGAGCACCACAATGTCTTCTTCGCTGAGGACTACGCGGCCGAGTTCGATGCCATCTTCAGGCGACGGACCATCTGCGACGCACCGACGGTTTATCTCTGCGCACAATCGGTGGAGCGAGATCGCCTGCTCATCCTGATCAACGCGCCTGCGGGGCTGGCGGACGACACGCTGGATATCGGGGAGATGGGGCGCCGGGCCTTCGGACTGCTCGCCTCATGCGGGCTGCACGTCGAGCCCGACCATACAGCTGTCGTCACGACGCCTGCCGGTTTCGAACGAAAGTTTCCGGGCAGCGGCGGTGCCCTTTACGGCCGCGCCAATCACGGCACCTTCACGTCCTTCCAGCGCCCCGGAAGCGTCTCCCGCCTGCCGGGGCTATACCTCGCCGGCGGCAGCGTGCATCCAGGCCCCGGCATCCCCATGGCGACCATGTCGGGCCGCCTGGCAGCGCAGCAGCTGCTGGCGGACAGAGGTAGACGGCGCTCCCAAACCGGAAGCTGACGAATGGCAGGCGGGGCCAAGTTGTGCTCAATCTTTGCCACTTTTGCAGTCCCCCCACACCGTGGGCAACCGCTTCACGACGGAATATGAAGCTCGATCGACCAGCCAAAGCCGTGAATCAGAACAAGGGCGGCAGCGATCAGCGCGAGCGATGATGTGAACGTGCCCACAGAGAACAGAAAAAGGAGATTGGGCACCGTTTCCAGCGGATGCTTTTTGCGCTCCTCGACCAATCGCTCCTTGCCGCGCCTCTCCTTGCCGGCCACGAGTGTCACATACCAGCGACCGAACGGCAGCGGCAGGCTGAACCGAAGGTTCAAGGGGTGCTGGCCCCAATCTCGACTATATGTCGTCGCTGGAGCCTGGTCCTGCTGCTTATCAGCAGCGATCTCCGGCGTGTCTTCAACGGCCAAGTCGGCAACACGATCCAAGGGAGCCTCCTCATCTGAGTTGGAATTGCCATCCTGCTCAATGGGAAACGAAGGTCGTCGATAAGCTGTTCAGATCTATCGTTCCCGGCCCGAGAGCCGACAGGATGTCAGGGTAATCGACGTCATCCTGCCCTTGACCAGGTCGCGACGAGGATCACCAAGACCGATGACATATTGAACCGAAAAAAATGAAGAAATGATGAAGGATTTACTGTCTGTAAGATATTGATTTTGAATAAAAATATGCAGAAGAGTCTAAATGCGGGCTGATCGATCTCTTCGACTATTCGCGACGAAGCCTCCAAAGCGCATGTCAATTCATCGCTCGGTGGCAGCTCCAAAGGCGATCAGCCGAGACAAGCACAGCTTATGCCGTTCGCCCTCCTCACGCCAAGCGCGTGCAATTTCTATCAAAACAAAACTTCAAAACCTATTATCCAACTTTAAGATGTTATGACTTTCAATTTAACACGCTCTCAAGTAGGTTTTCGACGTCGACGGAGAGGCCGCCAGAGGGCTGCTTATCGATGGGATCGCTGTCATCCCGTTCACGTTAATGGAACAGATCATGCAGCAAACTCCGCGAGAAGACGTTACCGCGGGAAGGACACTTCCTGAACATGCCGCTGCCTGTCCGAGGGTCCTCGGCGCGCGCCGGGGTGCGTGGTCCGACAGATTCAGATCATTCTGCACCTTGTCGGCGAGGATCGGCGCAGATCGGAGCCTGGTGCAAGGTGCTGGCGGCAACAGCTCGATCAAGCATGACGGCGTCCTTTGGGTAAAGGCGTCGGGAACCTGGCTTGCCCGGTCGCTCGATGAGGCAATCTATGTATCCGCCGATCTAGCTCTGATCCGCAACCTCTTGAGGTCAGGTACGATAGATCCGGTCAGTCCGGCCTTGAGGCCTGATGCGGCAGAGCGCGGCCTTAAGGCGTCGATCGAAACAACTCTCCATGCGCTGCTGGATCATAATGTCGTGCTGCACCTGCATTCGGTCGCGGCGATCGCGCTTGCGGTCCGCGAGGACGCCGAGCGCCTGCTCGCCCCTCGCCTGGAGGGCCTGTCCTGGGCATTCGTGCCCTATGCGCGTCCCGGCCTGCCGCTGACGCGCGCGGTGATGGAGGCCATCGGCGATAGCATGCCCGATCTGCTGGTTCTGGCCAATCATGGGATCGTCGTCGGCGGGGAGGACTACGCGGCGGCAGAGAGCATCCTGACGGAAGTCGAACGACGGCTGCAAGCCAAGCCGAGACCTGACGGCCCCGCCGATCTCCAGCGCCTCCAAACAGCCTGCCGGGGAACTGGCTATCGATTGCCGAAGGACAAGAGCTGTCACGCTATAGCGACCGACTCGCGGCATCTCGCCATCGCCGCAGGCGGCAGTCTTTACCCGGATCACGTGGTCTTTCTCGGCCCCGGCATGACGGTCGTCGAGCCGACGGACGATCTGCCCCACAGCGCCGAACGAGGTGACGCCCCGGCTTTCCTTGCGATCCGCGATGTCGGCGTGGTCGTCCGGGAGGAGCTGCCGGCCGCTGCCGAGGTGATGGTTGGCTGCCTAGTGGACGTCCTTCGGCGCATCCCTAAAGAAGCGACGGTCACCTATCTGTCCGGCGCAGAGGAGGACGAGCTTCTCGGCTGGGATGCCGAAAAGCTGCGCCAAGCGATGAACAAGGGGAACTGAGCGTGTTTCAGGTCATCATCCCCATGTCGGGCTTCGGTGAGCGCTTTCGCCGGGCTGGATACACTATCCCGAAGCCACTGATCCCGGTTCATGGCAAGCCGATCATCCAGCATGTCGTCGAGATGTTTCCCGGCGTCGCCGACGTCATCTTCATCTGCAATCGAGATCATCTGGACGATCCATCTTTCAAGATGCACCAGACGCTCGACGCGATTTGTCCTGACGGGCAAGTGGTCGCGATCGAGCCGCACAAGCTGGGGCCGGTCCATGCCATGCTCCAGGCTGAAGCCGCGATCGATCCTGAACGGCCGACAGTCATCAACTATTGCGACTTCACCTGCTATTGGGATTTTGCGCATTTTCGGGACGTCGTGACCTCGGCCGACTGGGACGGCGCCATCCCCGCCTATACTGGCTTTCACCCGCATATGCTGGGCTCGACCAACTACGCCTATGTGCGCGAGCAAGGCGGCGTCGTTCTCGATATCCAGGAAAAACAGCCCTTTACCGACCAACCCATGTCCGAATACGCCTCCAGCGGGACCTATTATTTCCGCTCGGGCGGCATGGCGCTCGACTATTGCCGGCGAACGGTCGAGGCGGACATGACGCTCGGCGGCGAGTATTATGCGAGTCTCGTCTACAAGCCGATGCTGGACGACGGCCGGCGCATCCTCGTCTACCCGCTTCAGCACTTCATGCAATGGGGCACGCCGGAGGATCTTGCCGACTATCAGCGCTGGTCGGATGGCTTCGAACGCCTGTGCGACGATGAGGGCGAGTTGGCGCGCCACGCCGGAACTGTGATGGTGCCGATGGCAGGTGCTGGATCGCGCTTCGTCAAGGACGGCTATCTGGACCCGAAGCCGCTGATTCCCGTCTCTGGCCAGCCGATGGCAGTGCAGGCGACGCGTGATCTGCCTGAAAGCGAGCGCCGTCTTTTCGTCCAGCGCCGCGATCTGCCTGTTCGCGAGCGCGTCGAAAAGGCGCTGACGAGGGCCTTCGACAATGCCGAGGTCAGTCTGCTCGATCAACTGACCGATGGCCAAGCCCGCACCTGCCTTCTCGCCATGGACGAGGTCGATCCAGAAGAACCGCTCACCATCGGTGCCTGCGATAACGGTGTCCTCTATGACCCGCACCAATTTCAAAAGCTCATGGCGGAACCGGAGATCGACGTCATCGTCTGGGTGACCCGCGGCCACCCCAATGCCGCCCGAGATCCCGAAATGTATGGCTGGATCGCGGCGGACGGCGGACACATCACCGGCGTTTCCGTCAAAGAACCGCTCGACGATCCTCAGAGCGATCCGGTCATCATCGGCACGTTCACGTTCAAGCGAGCCTCGGATTTCAACGCGGCGGCCGAGCGCATGTTCGAGCGTGGCGGCCGCATCAATGGCGAGTTCTACGTCGATTCCTGTATCGAGGATGCGATCGCGCTTGGGCTCAACTGTGTCATTTTCGAGGTCGACGCCTATCTCTCCTGGGGCACGCCGGACGAGCTGCGCAGCTTCGAGTATTGGCAGTCTTGCTTTCACAAATGGCCGAGCCATCCCTACCGGCTGGAAAGGGACCGCCGAGTGCCACCGGCAAGTCGTGACAAACTTGATCGGCGCTATGCCGGCAAACCGCCGAAGCCGCCCAAATTCCCACCTTCCAGCGGGCCGTTCTCAGGCAACAAGACTGCCCCGGACCGGAAGGTCAAAGATCGCGAGATCGCCCGCCCCGATATCGCTGCGATGACGGCCGGAGCACCCAGTTGGACGGGTGGGGTCTCGACCGGCCAGCAGCTGACAAGGTTCGTTGCGGTCGGCCTCACGACGGTAGCGATCGACTATCTCGTCTATCTGTCGTTGCTCTGGCTCGGCATGCCGATCGCTCCAGCCAAGGGCCTCGGCTTCGTGACGGGCGCGCTCTACGCCTATGTCGCCAACGGCATGTGGACGTTCAATGTCCAGGGAAGTGCCAGAGCCTTTGCCGCCTTCGTCGGCCTCTATCTCTTCAGCCTTGGGGTCAACGTCACCGCCAATCAATGGGCTGTCGACGTGCTGCAGGCATGGCCATTCGTACGCGAGATCGCCTTCGTGATCGCCACAGGCCTGTCCGCGACGATCAATTTCCTCGGGCTGAAATTCTTCGTCTTCCACCCGGCACAGCTTCGCCAGGCGTCCGTCGCATGAAGCTCGCGCTGGTCATTCCCTGTTACAACGAAGCCGCTGGCTTGCCCGAACTGATGCGTCGCTGCTTTGACGTGACAAGTTCTTGCGATGCTGACGTGATCCTCGTCGACAACGGCTCGACAGATGACACGCCAAAGCTGCTGCCGAGCCTGCTGAAGGGCCATGCCCGCATGCGGTCCGTGCGCGTCGAGGTCAACCAGGGCTACGGTCGCGGCATCCTTGCAGGCCTGCACGCAGCGGACGCCGACATCCTCGCCTGGACCCATGCGGATCTGCAGACCGATCCGATGGATGTGGTCGAGGGACTTCGACTGTTTCAACAAGCACCGGATCCCGAGACATTGTTTGTCAAAGGCCGGCGCTTTGGACGGCCGCTCGCCGATGTCGTCTTCACCATCGGGATGTCGGCCTTCGAGACCATGTTGCTGCAGCGCGGTCTTTGGGACATCAATGCCCAGCCGACGATGATGCCGCGCAGCTTCTTCCAGACATGGCACGAGCCACCTGAAGATTTCTCGCTCGATCTTTATGCTTACTACACCGCCAAACTGAACGGCCTTTCGATCGAACGCTTTCCGGTGCGCTTCGGCGAACGTGCGCATGGCATGTCCCATTGGAACGTGGACTGGCGCGCCAAAGCGAAGTTCATCAGGCGTACAGTCGACTACAGCCTGGAACTTCGAAGCTCGCTCGGCCGTCAACCTGCCATGAGAGCGCAGACGTGAAGATCATTCGCCATCGCCGCAACACCATCGACGAGTTGCGCGCGACGCCGACGACACTCGGCATCGAAGTCGACATCCGAAGCTTCGGCGAGCGTCTCGTTGTTCATCACGACCCGATGGTCGAGGGCGAGGATTTCGAGGCCTGGCTCGACCACTATCGCCACGGCACGCTCATCTTGAACGTCAAGGAAGAAGGGCTCGAAGAGCCGGTGTTGGCTTCGATGAGGGAGCGCCGGATCGAGGACTTTTTCTTTCTCGATCAGTCCTTCCCCTTTCTCGTGCGCACCGCGCGGACCGGCGAGAAACGTTGCGCCGTTCGCGTATCCGAATTCGAAGCGATCGACACGGCGATCAGCCTCGCCAGCCTGATCGACTGGGTCTGGGTGGATTGCTTCACCAAATTTCCGCTGGAGAAGGCCGAAGCAGATCGGTTGCGTGCGGCCGGATTTCGCCTCTGCCTGGTCTCACCGGAGCTTCAGGGTCGCATCGCTGAGCAGGAGATCACCGATATGCGGCGGCTTCTGACTGAGCGGAATATCACCGCCGATGCCGTCTGTACCAAGGTGCCGGAGCAATGGGCCTAGCAAGGTGGGTCGATGATCTCGAACGCCATCTGAGACTTCGAGACCCGCTGTTTCAGATCGGCCTCGCTATAAGGCTGTCGCTCGTCCTTCTGGTCGTGCCCGCCACTTACGGCCATTGGTTCCTGCCCTTTCTTCAGAACAGCATCGCTGCAGGCGCCATGCTCGATCCGTGGGCTGCCCATCAGGCGACAGGGCTTGATTCGCATGCCTTTCCTTATGGCGTCTCGATGTACCTCGTCCTGCTGCCGCTGACCGCCATCGGTGCAATGATTGATGGCCTAGGCGGCAGTCAGGCTGCAGGCGCGATCGGTCTCGGACTGACCATCCTCGTCCTCGATCTGACAATGCTCGCCGTTCTGCAGCGGCTGCGGCCGGAGAGGCCTCGAAGGCTGCTGCTGCTCTATTGGCTTTCGCCGATCGTGCTCTTCATTGGCTACTGGCACGGTCAACTGGACTTGGTTCCGCTGCTGCTGCTGGTACTGGCTGTCCTGTCCATCCGACAGCATCTGCCCGCCTCGGCAGGGGCGCTCATGGGTGCTGCGATCGCTGCCAAGCTTAGTATGCTGATCGCCTCACCTCTGCTGATGATCTACCTCATCGTCAACAAGCGGCTGCGCCCGCTCCTTTTGCCTTTCTGCACCGCGATGGTCGGTATCGCCGCCGTGCTGCAGTTCCCTTTGCTGATTTCCCCGGCCGCGCGCAGCATGGTTTTGGGAACGCCTGAAATGGACAAGGTCTATGACCTTGCGATCAGCTCATCCGGCGGCCTCGAGATTTACCTCCTGCTCGTGGTCTACATCCTGCTCATGTTCGGCGCCTGGTCGATACGGCGGATCAGTTTCGACTTATTAATCGCACTGATCGCCATTGGCTTTCTGGTCACCGTTCTCATGACTCCGGCCTCGCCCGGCTGGTTCCTTTGGCCCATGCCGTTCGTCGCGTTGATCTTCGCGACGGCACGCCTGCAGACGACGCTCATCGTCATGCTCTTCGGCTTTATTTTCGCTGGCTTTCATCTCATGCGATCCAGCGGCGCCGAGGTTCCGATGCTCGGTCTGGACCTGACGCTGCCCTGGGCGGACACATTAGGATTGACCGAGCGCGAGCTTTCAATCTGGCTGTCCCTGCTGGTCGCCGCCGGAATCGTGACCTCCGCCCTGCTGCTGCGCGAGGGTATCTGGCGGAACGACTACTTCCGGATCAGCCGACGACCGATCCTTATCGGCATCGCCGGTGACAGCGGGAGCGGCAAGGATACGCTGGCTGATGCCATGATCGGTCT
Source organism: Pseudomonadota bacterium (assembly GCA_039028235.1). GTDB lineage: Bacteria > Pseudomonadota > Alphaproteobacteria > Geminicoccales > Geminicoccaceae > JANQPX01. The sequence goes on along the minus strand of JBCCIN010000025.1, from coordinate 2,389 downwards.
CATGGGCCGCGAATCGGTGGCGCATGTTTCCGGTGACGACTATCATCACTGGGATCGCAGCAAGCCCATGTGGCAGGTGCTGACCCATCTCAATCCGAACGCCAACGACCTCTACCAGTATCAGCAGGACGTGCTCTCGCTGGCGGGTGGCCAGTCGATTCTAAGCCGCCATTATGACCATGAGACTGGGCGCAAGAGCAAACCGCGGCGTCAGTCTTCCAACGACGTGATCATCGCGAGCGGTCTGCACGCTCTTTACCATCCCGCGGTCGCCGAGCGCTGCGACGTGCGTATCTTTCTGGATATGGACGACAAGCTGCGCCGCCATTTCAAGATCCGACGGGATGTTCATGAGCGCCGTCACAAGCAAGAAAACGTGTTGGCATCTTTCGATCGCCGCCAGCCCGACCGCGAGAACTTCATCCTGCCACAGTCGGAGAACGCCGACCTCGTCTTTTCCCTTCGCCCACTGCATCCGGCTCTTCTGGAGGACGCCAGCCACCAGGACGACCTACCGCGACTGAAGTTGTGTGCCCGCCTGCGGAGAGGAACCCCTTACGAACAGCTCGTGCGCATCTTGATCGGCGTCTGCGGTCTCCATGTCGAGGTCGTCCTCAGCCATTTCGGTGGTCCGATCGACGTTACGCTGGAGGGTGATGTGGAGCCGGAGGACGTGCAGATGGCCGCCTGGGAACTGATACCGAATCTCGATGATCTCGTGACGCTCAAACCCACATGGCAAGGCGGCACTAACGGGCTGATGCAGCTCCTGGTGCTCAATCAGACAGCCTATGCCTTGAGGAACCGCCTGGCATGAGTTTGACTATCAACCGAACAGACGCCATTGCCGCACGTCCTGGCGCCGTCATCTTCGACACCGACAACACGCTCTATCCCTATGACGAGGCTCACGCCGCAGCGATGGATGCCTCGCGCAGGAAGGCTATGCGACAGTTGAGCCTGTCCCCCGCGCAATTCGATGACGCCTACGCCAAGGCCCGCCAGCAGATCAAGGCCAGGTTGGAAGGGACGGCGAGTTCCCACAGCCGGCTCCTCTACTTCCAGCGCATGCTGGAGATCGTCGGCCTCCGAACCCAGGTGCTGCTCGCTCTTGATTTCGAGCAGACCTATTGGCGCGTGTTCCTGACCAGCGCCCGGCTGTTCGAGGGCGTCAAGGACTTCCTCGACGATCTGCGCCTGGCCGGCATTCCGACGGCGATCGTGACCGATCTGACGGCGCAGATCCAGTTCCGCAAGATCGTCTATTTCGGGCTTGATCACTATTTCGACTATGTCGTGACTTCGGAAGAAGCGGGATTCGACAAGCCTCACGAGGCATCGTTCGCGCTGACACTGGAAAAGCTGGGCGACGTGCGGCGGCCGATCTGGATGATCGGTGACAACCCGATCTGCGACATCCAGGGGGCCCGCACGTGTATTGGGGCCGTCACCCTACAGAAGGCGCATGCCGGCGTGAAAGTCATGGACGGGGACGCGGCGCCGGATGCCGTCTTCGGTCATTTCTCCGAACTCCGTACCCTGATGCGCAGGCTGCTGGAACGCGAAACAGAGCGAGCGGCAGCATGAACACACAGCTCTGGCCTGCGTCCGCCGCAGCAACCGATGTGCATGATGAGCAACCTGTGTCGACGGCCACAGGTCCGCGCCTGACCGAATGTGTGCTCGCCACGATCTTGTTCGCAACTTTTCTCGGCCTCGCCTTCTGGTCCAACCTGGATCTGTCCGGCGGACGCTACATGCTGTTCATGGATGAGTTGATCACCCATGATGAAGTGAGGCGCATTCTCGAATCCGGATCGCTGTCCGAACTCGTCTGGAACATCATCGCCTTCGATCAGCGCTACGGCCGCTCGATGTTTCTCCTCACTTCCCTGATCGCTCTGCCTTCATGGCTGGTAGGCAGCGAACAGGCGTTCATCATCGCGACCCGCATGGCGCAGGCTCTCTTTCTGGGTACTAGCTATCTCATTCTCTCATTCCTCCTGATCCGCAGCAATATCTTGCGCGCGATCGCCATGGTGACGCTGATCACCCTGCCCTCGACCGCCTATTACGCGACCATGCCGAAGCCGGAGCCTCTGCAGCTCCTGTTCCTGTCGATCTTCCTCTGGCTTTTCGTGATCAGGCAGCAGGCCACCGGCTGGCCCTGGCTGTTTCTCGGCCTTGCCTTCGGCGCCAAGATATCGGTTGTCGTGCTCATTCCCATTTTCGTGGTTCTGGCCTGGCTCGGAGCCGAAGGCAGTGTTCGGGAGAAAACCAGAGCACTGATCATCGGGTGTGTTCCCCAATTCCTTCTCGGATGGTTGGCCTCGGTGCCGATCATCCTGACAGGGAAATCAGGCGTCGACACCTATCTGAAGTGGACGTT
>JBCCIN010000024.1:0-24170 GCA_039028235.1 Pseudomonadota bacterium | reverse complement strand
TCGATCACATCAGGCTTGTGGCCCATCGCCTCGATGAACGCCAACAGATCCGCCGACCGGATGGTGGTGGTCGCTTCGTTGGTCAGCGGATGGTAGTTCAAGAGCTCGTGATCGAGCATGGCTTTGTCGAGCAGCACCCGAACGCGATGCTCGCCGTCATTGATCAGGGCGAACGGCGTGACCGACCCCGGGGTAACGCCGAGCACTTCGAGGAGCAATTCGGGCTTGCCGAAGGAAAGGCGCGGAATGCCAAGGGTCTTGGCCAGACCGTTGACGTCAAGCCTGCGTCGATCGAGGCAGACCATCAGCCAGAGCCCACCCTTTTTGTCTTTGAGGAACAGGCTCTTGCAGTGGCCGCCGGGGAGATGGGCGGTATGGGCCTGTGCTTCCTCGACGGTAAAGACCGCGGGGTGATCGATGGTCTCGTGGGCGATCCCGAGATCGCTCAGCTGAGACAGAAGCTGCTCTCGACTATGGGGCATCTGACTTGAGAACGCTCAGTCGTCGACGCCGAGTTCCACCGGTTCCGGCACCGGCTCGCCGGCATCGGCCCTGGCGGCGCGCGCCGCGATCACGGCCGCATCCAGGTCGATCTGGCTGCAGAGGCCCAGAATGACCGGATCGCGCGGCCGGATTTCCTGGCTCTTCCAATGGGTGCGGTCGCGCACAGCGTTCACCGTGTTCTTGGTGGTGCCGAGCAGCTTGCAGATCTGCTGATCGGCGAGCTCGGGATGGTTGCGCAGAAGCCAGGCAATCGCATCAGGCCGGTCCTGACGCTTGGACAGCGGCGTGTAACGCGGCGTCTTTCGCTTCGGCTGTTTGATGTCCGCGGCAGCCGGCCGGAGCAGCTTAAGCTCGGCCTTGGGATCCTTTTCGCAGCGCTCGATCTCCGAACGCTCCAACTGCCCGCCCGACACCGGATCGAGACCGCGAATGCCGGCCCCGACCTCACCGTCGGCGATACCTTTCACCTCCAGCGGATGCAGGCCGCAGAACTTGGCGATCTGCTCGAAGGTCAGGGTCGTGTTGTCCACCAGCCACACGGCCGTAGCCTTGGGCATCAGGGGTCTGTCCATCATGGTCTCCTAGTCGTGGCCGTGTTGCGCCCAGCCATTCGGACGCCGAGCCAATAGGCCACGCACGCCGCTTTCTAGGGGCTTCCGCCCGGTTTGGAAAGGGGGTTGCGGGGATAACACCCCGTCAATGCCTAGCTGTTGGGCCTAATTATTGGGCACGGGAACGGTATAATTCAAGCCAAGCCGGCCGCCATCCGGATAGACGCACTGCCCCGTGATGTAGCTCGCATCGTCACTCGCCAGGAAGGCGACCACCTTAGCCACCTCCTCCGGCTCGCCGCAGCGCCCTAGCGGCGTGCGCGACAAAATTTTCTGCCGGGCGGCCTCGTCGGTCATGATCGTCCTCAGCATATCGGTGAGGATCGAACCCGGACCGACCGCATTCACCCGGATCCCCTTGTCGGCAAGCGCCAGCGCCATGACGTTGGTCAGCTGGTTCATCGCCCCCTTGCTGACGACATAGGGGATCTGGTTGGGAATCGCGAGGACCGCATTAGCGGAGGACATGTTGACGATCGCCCCCCTCCCGGCCTCGGCCATTTTTCGGGCCGCCGCCTGGCCCACCAGGAAGGCGCCCTTCAGATTGACGCGCATGACGCTGTCGAAGTCGGCTTCGCTGATCTCAAGAAAATCGGCGGCCTTGATGATGCCGGCATTGTTGACCAGCACATCCAGACGCCCGAAGCGTTTCACGCTTTCCTCGATCAGCGCCGTCGCCGAGGCGGCATCGCCGACGTCCGTCCTGATGAAAGCGGCCTTGCCACCGGCAGCCGTGACCGCCGCGGCGGCCCCCTCACCAAGATCAGCATCGATATCGGCGACAACGACGGCGGCGCCCTCCTCGGCGAAAAGTTCGACGCAGGCACGACCGATGCCCCCTGCCCCGCCTGTGACGATCACTGTCTGGTCGGCAAATCTCATCGCGCTCTCTCATCTCGCTGGGTGTCCGATACTCGGTCCGTCTGGTGGGCCGCATCCCGACCCGCATCGGCAAAAAAGTCGAAGACCGTCTCGGTCAGGCCGTCGATATAGGCGCGCGCGCGTGGGCCGGTGGCCGGCCCGTCATAGACGCCGTCTTTCCAGGCAGCGCGGAAAAAGCCCTCGCCCGGCAGACGATCGGTCTTGCGCACCACGAGCACGGCAAGCTCTGGCTCGCGCCGTTCACGATTGCGCTCGGAGACCGCGCCGAGGTCGCGGCAAAGAGCATAGACACGGATTGGGGTCACCCGCTTGCCGAAATGGCTGAGCACGTCGCTGTAAGCCAGCGTGCGCCGGTCGCGGGCGGCGCCGATCAGCAGGCGCTCGAGTGCATCGATATCGATCATGGGTCGCGAAAGGCCTGTCGTCGAATTCCGCCACACTATAGACAGCAGGCGGCAAGGGCGCCAAGCGGTCAGCGGCCTCGTTCGATCTTGCCATCGATGGATCGACGCTGAATACTCATCCGCTGGCATCGACGCTGATGGCGTATCCTTTGAAGTAGAAGGAGCTATCGGACGGGAGGCCAAGAACAATAAGGCGTACCATAGACTGACTTTGGAGCGCCGGCGCATCCTGGCGGCAAGAGGAATTTGCTATAGCCTTGTTTTTCATGACCTATTGAACGACACCAGCATCGTCTCGGCGACGATGCACGGTTCGCCGAGACGAGGAGGTTGCCCATGAAGCTTGTGGCGCATCCAGAGACCAGCCCCTATCAGCAGGATCTCGACCGCAACGCCGCCAATTATGCGCCCTTGTCGCCGCTCAGCTTCCTCGAGCGGGCAGCAGACGTGTTTCCCGACCGGCTGGCCGTCGTCCACGGATCGTATCGCGCCGATTATCGGACGCTTCGCGAGCGCGCACGGCGTCTGGCCTCGGCCCTCGTCCGCCAAGGAGTGAAGCCCGGCGACACGGTGGCGGCGATGCTGCCGAACACGCCGCCGATGCTGGAGGCGCATCACGGCGTGCCTATGGCGGGCGCCGTGCTGAATGCGCTGAACGTGCGCCTGGAAGCCGAGGCCATCGCCTACATCCTCGATCACGGCGAGGCAAAAGTGTTGCTGACCGACACCGAATTCAGCCCGGTGATCGAAGAAGCGCTGGCGCTGGCGACGGTCGAACCTGTCGTGATCGACGTGGTCGACATGGAGGAAGGCGCTCTCGGCGATCGACTTGGGGACATCAGCTACGAACAGCTTTTGGAAGAAGGCGATCCCGACTTTCGCCCGCTCTTTCCCGACGACGAATGGCAGGCGATCGGTCTGAACTACACGTCGGGAACGACCGGGAAGCCGAAGGGTGTGGTGGTGCATCACCGCGGCGCCTATCTGAACGCGATCGGCGACATTCTGGTCTGGGACATGCCGATGCATCCGGTCTATCTCTGGACTCTGCCGATGTTCCATTGCAATGGCTGGTGCTTCCCCTGGGCGATCTGTCTGCAGGCAGGCACCCATGTCTGCCTGCGCAAGGTGGACGCCGCCGGCATCTATCGGGCGCTGGCCGACCACGGCGTCACCCACCTCTGCGGCGCGCCCGTGGTCATGAGCATGATTATCAATGCCGCCGAGGACGAGCGCAGGACCTTCTCGCAAAAGGTGGAGATGATGACCGCGGCCTCGCCGCCGCCGGCTGCCGTGCTGCAGGCGATGAGCGAGCTCGGCATCCACGTCACCCATGTCTACGGCCTCACCGAGGTCTACGGCCCCGCCACGGTCTGCGCCTGGCAGGAGGCCTGGGCGCAACTGCCGCTCGAGGAGCAGGCGAAGAGGCTGGCGCGACAGGGGGTCTGTTATCCCGTGCTCGAAGGCCTCGACATCATGGACCCGGACAGCATGATCCCAGTGCCGCGTGACGGCCAGACCATCGGCGAGATCATGATGCGCGGTCATGATGTCATGAAAGGCTACTTCAAGGACAAAGAGGCCACTGAGAAAGCGTTCAAAGGCGGCTGGTTCCATACCGGTGATCTCGGCGTCATGCATGAGGACGGCTATATCGAGATCAAGGACCGTTCCAAGGACATCATCATTTCCGGCGGCGAGAACATCTCCTCGATCGAGGTCGAAGGCGCCCTTTACCGGCACCCTGCAGTGCTCGAAGCGGCGGTCGTCGCCAAACCTGACGACAGATGGGGCGAAACACCCTGCGCCTTCGTCACCCTGAAGACTGGCGCCGAGGCCAGCGAGCAGACGCTGATCGATCACTGCCGTGATCTGCTCGCCCATTTCAAAGCGCCGAAGACGGTGGTGCTGACAGACCTTCCCAAAACCTCGACCGGCAAAGTCCAAAAGAACATTCTGCGCGAACGCGCCCGCGAGCTCTGATCACCGAGCTCCGCTGGATTCGTCGGGCTCCTGATTCTTACCTCCACACTGACATAAGCCGAGCATCGTCGCCGGATTCTGTCGATCCGGACCGAACGGTCATCTCGCACTCGCACAGTCAAACGTAAAAATCGTGTAATCGAGAAAAATTCTACACTTTTGGTTGTAGATTATGTTGCGCTTAGCGCGCTTTTATATCATAGATATACATCTAAAAATTGATAATTCCTGCCTGCGATGTCGATGGACATGAAGCCGTTCCAGGGTTTGGAGCAAGAGGATGCCGACGGTGAACAAGAGAGATAAGCAATATGAGCACGACATCGGCCGCATGAAGCGCCTAGAAGGCGAATTGCAGCGCCTAGTTGCGGCGGTCGACTCACGGTTGTCGGAACAGCCGCCCATGCGTCGCCCGATCGTCACAGCGGACGACGAGTTGACCTGGCAGGATATGGTGACCCGCTGGAGCGGACGCCAGGTCGCGACCATCTTCGGGCTCGGTGCGCTTCTGTTCACCTCGGGATGGGTCGGTGCCGGCCTTTATTACAGCAGCCTGATCCAGCACCAAGTCGAGAATGAGCTCAGGCCGTATGCGGAAGAGCTGGCTGGAACCGTGGCGACGATCCAGACCGACCTTGCGCCGCGCATGGCGATCGCTGATGAGCTCAAGGCTGAGATCGATCAGGCGAGGCGCGATCTCCTGGGACGTGACGATGAGCTGGAGGCAACGATCACGGAAGCGCAGAGCCAGCTCCTGAATATTCGCGATTCGGCAATCGACGACATCGAGCGGCGGCTTTCCGATCAGACGGACGATTTAAGCCTGATGCTGGAGGCGTCCCGACAGCGCGCCGTGGAGCTCGACCAGGGCCTTGGGGATGTCACCCAAGCCCTCGCCGCCTTCGATCGCCAGCTTCCGATGCTGACCGACGGCTTCGACGACGTTGCCACCGGCCTCGTGCAGGCCCGCGAAGTGATGGACGCGGTTACCCAGGAGGTGGCGAGCCTGGACGGCAAAGCACCGACCTTCCTGGACACCCTGGACAAGCATCGTCTGGCGCTGGACAACGGCACCAAGACACTGACGATCGTGCAGGCGCAGCTCGAAGCCCTGAAGACCCAGACGACACGCTCCAGCCAGCAGCTCGACCAGGTGCTGATCGAAGGGCGTGGCCGGATCGAGGCCTGGGAGGACGCTGATCGGGAGATCGCGACGCGCAAGGAGGGCATCATGCGCAATCTCGATCACTACGCCGACAGCCTGAATGCGCGGGTTCGCGAATTCATTGAGGCCCTCAACGTCGAGCCCACCTTCACCGGCGGCTAGGCGATATGAGCGGCGGCATGGCCGCCTCATTGCCTTTTCATTTGCTTGGCCCGAATCGCCGCGCATCGCTGATTTCGGGACCGGCGCGACAGAGAGTTGAACAGTCAGACACGTCCGTGCCGGTCAGGGAGCGGGCGGCAACAGATGCTGCTGGCTGTCGAGAAACGCTTGGATGGCGTCGCCTTCGATGTCTGGACCTTGAGCGGTTCGAAAGCCCGTAAGCCGGCCATTCACCAGAAGCGGTGCGGTTTTGCTGGTGCGACTGGCCGATCCGGCGCGCCTCATTGCCCCCTCGGCATGCCAGGCATCCACCATGACCGGCTCGCCGGGTAACGGTGCCTGGATGAGTGCCAGGCCGAGACCATGATCGACGGCGGCGACCAGCCCTAGAGCAACGTCGCCGGGGCCGCTCTCGATGTCGACGAGTCCGCGCTCCCCGATGACGTCGCTCGGAACAAGGATCATATGCGGCGCGATGAAGACGGCGCCGGCCTCCTTCGTCTCGCCAATGACCTTGATCTGCCCTTGAATCGGTCCTCGCGAGGCTGGCCGTTCCGATAACGTCGGTCGGGCAACGTCGACCGGGTGATCGAGCATGCCCGGCGTCGGCAGGACCGCGGCGTCCAAAGACAGATCGCCATCGATTGGCGGCATGTCGGCGTGATCCCGATGCGCGTTGGCCAGTGCCAGGCGATCCAGCGGCGAAAGGGATGGTCGATCCAGAAGGCCGACGGCGATTTCCGCCAAAGGAGCGCCCGGCGCTTCCGACAGCCATTGCCGAAGCCCGTCCTCCGTCAGGCTGTTTTGACGATGTTGCGCGAAGTCCTCGTCCTGGCGATCCAGGCCTGAGACCACGGAAAGATCCCGATGTTCGCGGCGCTGCAGGGAGATCGACCAGCTCTGTTGCAGCTGACGGTCCGTCAGCGTGACGGGAATGACCGCCGTGCGGCTGGCACGGACCCGGCGACGTTCGAATCGATAGCTCTTGTAAACGGGATGATCGATCGACGCTGGTGTCGCCGCCAGGGTGTCGAGCGCCTTCTCCAACTGATCCCCTTCCCCCAGCCGACCGAAACCGGTGAGCGCGCCGCCGATCAGCGTGCCGACCAAATCGATCAGCGGATCACCGACTTTGACAATGGACGACTTTCCAGGCTTGGCGGCCTTTTCCGCCTGACGCAGGCGCGCCTTCGCCACGTCGTAGGCCGGGTTCTTCTCGCGCCGGGTTCCGCTCTGATAGCGCGAGCGGACCTGCTCCCTGTCGAGAATCCTGTGATCGCTCTGGTGCTCGCTTGCCCGACCGACACGGAGCACACAGCGCGCTTCGGAAACGGGTGATGTTGTGCCCGCCTGCGAGTTCGCCGAAGGCCGCCACGCTGGCCAGCGCCGATCCGATCCCCCCGGATCATCGCTGATCAAGAGAAAGGGCGTCCCGTCGACGTCGGCGATCCGGCCATCGTCCAGACCGCGCCTCAGGAGCGAGAGCATGCCGAGGCAGTCGCCGGCGCTCGCCCAATCGATCGACGCTGGCGATGCCTCGCTGGTCATGGGCAAAGTCGCCGGATTGGGCTCAGACGGCCGTGCCACCGTGGCTTGGCCGCCCGTCATCTGGCAGGCAGCTAGGCCGGTCAACAAGAGTGCCAAAGCGCCGAACCTGAACCTGATCATGGTGAATCATTCTCCATAGCGCGAATATATCTTGAGAATATCAACTATTAGTTAACTTTCCGCAACTATCTTCCCTCTGTGCGTTAGAACAGACGGCAGCAAAGCGGACGTGGGCCGTCGCACGCCATGCGACGTCGGGGCCGCTGGTCAAGCGACCGTCATTTGGCTATGAAACGCGAAAGGCACATGGCACGAGGATGTCGAGATGGCGAAGATCAAGGTGGCAAAGCCGATCGTGGAGATCGACGGCGACGAGATGACCAGGATCATCTGGCAGATGATCAAGGACCGTCTGATCTTCCCTTACCTCGACCTCGAGACGCTCTATTACGACCTCTCCGTCCAAAAACGCGACGAGACAGACGACCAGATCACCATCGACGCGGCGGAGGCGATCAAGGCGAACAATGTCGGCGTCAAATGTGCGACGATCACGCCCGATGAAGCGCGCGTCGAGGAGTTCGGTCTGAAAAAGATGTGGCGTTCGCCGAACGGCACCATCCGCAACATCCTGGGCGGCACCGTGTTCAGGGAGCCGATCATCTGCCAGAACGTGCCGCGCCTCGTGCCCGGCTGGACCGAGCCGATCGTCATCGGCCGCCATGCCTTCGGCGACCAGTACCGCGCGACCGACGTCAAGATCCCCGGCGCCGGCACGCTGACCATGACCTTTACACCGGAAGACGGTTCGGCACCGCAGGAGCTTGAGGTCTACAAGTTCCCGTCATCGGGCATCGCGCTCAGCATGTACAACCGGGACGACTCGATCCGCGACTTTGCACGCGCCTCGTTGAATTACGGGCTGATGCGCGGCTACTCCGTCTATCTCTCCACCAAGAACACCATCCTCAAAGCCTATGACGGTCGTTTCAAGGACCTGTTTCAGGAGGTCTTCGACGACGAGTTTGCCGATCAGTTCAAGGAAAAGGAGATCACCTACGAGCACCGCCTGATCGACGACATGGTCGCTGCAGCGATGAAGTGGAGCGGTGGTTTCGTCTGGGCCTGCAAGAATTATGACGGAGACGTGCAGAGCGACACCGTCGCTCAGGGCTTTGGCTCTCTCGGCCTGATGACATCCGTGCTGATGACGCCCGATGGCAAGACGGTCGAGGCGGAGGCGGCGCATGGCACCGTGACCCGCCATTACCGCCAGCATCAGCAGGGCCAGGAGACCTCGACCAATTCGATCGCCTCGATCTTCGCCTGGACCCGTGGCCTTACCTACCGCGCCAAGATCGACGGCACGCCGGAGGTTGGCAACTTCGCGAAACTTGTCGAGGACACCTGCGTCGCTACAGTCGAGGGCGGCGAGATGACCAAAGATCTGGCGCTTCTGATCGGCCCTGAACAGGCCTGGCTCACGACCGAAGGTTTTCTGGAGGCGGTTGCGACCAATCTCGAAAAGGCCATGGCCTGACCCCTAGGTCTTAATCCCAGGCGTAACCGAGCCGCTTCAGCCCGTCGCCGAACAGCTTCTTGAAGTGATCGATGTGGCGCGGCGTGAAGATGTCGCGCCACTGTCCCGCTGCGCCGCTGCGCAGATGACTACCTTCTTTGACCTCGCCGATTGACCGTTTAGCGATGTTCTTGAAGGATTGGTCCAGCGCCGCTTCTAGGGCGGTTTGGTGATCGTCGCCGCTGAACCCGTAATGGGTGAACAGCCGGCCGAAAACCGCCTCTTCGTCGGCGATTAGATCCTCGTAGCGAAGATCGAGGAAGCGCGGGTCACTTCCATCCCAGTCCAGCATCATGCTGATATTGTGATGGGAGGAACGCTCCATCTCGAAGATCAGACCGTCTTCGATATCGAGGGAACGCAGCTGCTCCTGATAGGTGCGCCCGTGCAGCTTGTCGCGCGGCTGATGCAGCCAGGGCTCGTCGGACCAGAGATGGTAGTGGTAGGCGGAGACGGTCAGATCACGAGGATCACGACACATGTGAGAACCTCGAAAGGACGGCAGCGCCTCGCGGTCGATCCGGCTGTGATCTTGAAAGAAGAGGTCGGCGTTTGTTGGAAGGCCGGTTTGCTGACCGCGATGGTAGGTCAGGGACAGACGCTCGGCGATGGTCTTGAAGATGCGATGAAACCACACCGTGCCGCAGCGGTGGTGGCCGCAATGCACAATGAGATGGCCAAGGGCGTGTTCGGTCGGCGTGTCCGCCATCATGATCTTTCGAAAGGCTCGTTCGTTTTATCGATCAACGCGAGACGGCCGAAACCTATCGCCCCCGGCGTTAGATCACAAGCGGGGCACCGTTCGCCGCCTGCCTGCTGAGAGACTGTCCGGGGTCGCGGAGAGCCGATCGACGGGGATACGCCGCTAGAGAATGAACTTCGAGAGATCTGCGCCTTCGACCAGCTGACCGACCTTATCGCGTACATAATCGGGATCGATCACCAGCGTGTCGCCTTCGCGGTCGGTCGCCTCGAAGCTGATGTCCTCGACCAGACGCTCCATCACGGTGTGCAGACGACGCGCACCGATATTTTCGACCTTGGCGTTGATCTCACTTGCGAGCCGCGCAATCTCGGTGATGCCCTCGTCTGTAAATTCGATGGTGACATCTTCGGTCGCCAACAAAGCCGTGTACTGCTTGATCAGGCTGGCCTCCGGCTCCACGAGAATGCGCGCCAGATCTTCCTGGGTGAGCGGGTTGAGCTCGACCCGAATGGGCAGACGCCCCTGCAGTTCAGGGAGCAGGTCGGCCGGCTTACTCTGATGAAAAGCGCCGGAGGCAATGAACAGTATATGCTCGGTGCGAATCGCACCATGCTTGGTGGTAACCGATGTCCCTTCGATCAACGGCAGGAGATCGCGCTGCACGCCTTCACGCGAAACGTCGGCGCCGCCGCGATCTTCGCGAGCACTGATTTTGTCGATCTCATCGATGAAGACGATGCCATCCTGCTCGACCGACTGGATCGCCTCGCGCTTGACCTGCTCCTGGTCGAGCAGCTTGTCCTGTTCTTCCTCGATCAGGATCGCGTAGCTGTCGGCGATCTTCATCTTGCGCTTCTTGGTCTGCTGCCCGAACGCCTTGCCGAACATGTCGGAAAGATTGAGCATGCCCATCTGCGCGCCGGGCATGCCGGGAATGTCGAAGGTCGGCATGGAGGCACTACCGCGTTCGAGCACCTCAATCTCGATTTCCTTCTCCGCGAGCGAACCCTCGCGCAGCAGCCGTCGGAACTTTTCCTTGGTCTCGTTGCCGGCATTGGCACCGACCAGCGCGTCGAGCACACGATCCTCGGCGTTGAGCTCAGCCTTAGCACTCACCTCCTTGGCCAGTCGGTCGCGCGTCATGGTCAGCGCCACCTCGACCAGGTCGCGGATAATCGATTCCACATCCCTGCCGACATAGCCGACCTCGGTGAACTTGGTCGCCTCCACCTTGATGAACGGCGCCTGGGCGAGCCTCGCAAGGCGGCGCGCGATTTCGGTCTTGCCACAGCCGGTCGGACCGATGGTCAGAATGTTCTTCGGCTGCACCTCGTCGCGCAGGCCTTCTTCGAGCTGCTGACGGCGCCAGCGATTGCGAAGGGCGATGGCGACGGCGCGCTTTGCGTCCTTCTGCCCGACGATGAAACGGTCGAGTTCGGAGACGATTTCGCGCGGGGTGAGTGCGGTCATGATGTCGTCTGGCCTTTCCGGACTCAGTCTTTCGCGAGGTCGATGACTTCGAGGGTGAGGTTGGTGTTGGTGTAAACGCAGATATCGGCGGCGATCGCCATGGAACGCCGCGCGATCTCTTCGGCCGTCAGCTCGTCGACCGTGCTGAGGGCCCGAGCCGCGGCAAGCGCATAGGCGCCACCCGAACCGATGCCGATCAGGCCGTCGTCAGGCTCGAGAACGTCGCCATTGCCGGTGAGCAGGAGGGAGACCTCGGCGTTCGCGACCGCCATCATCGCTTCCAGCCGACGGAGATAGCGATCGGTACGCCAGTCCTTGGCGAGCTCGACTGCGGCGCGCATCAGCTGGCCGGGATGCCGCTCCAGCTTGGTTTCGAGGCGCTCCAACAGGGTGAAGGCATCAGCCGTGCTACCGGCGAAGCCAGCAACGATGTCGCCCTTTCCGACCCGTCGCACTTTAGTCGCACTCGGCTTCAGCACCATGTTCTGCAGGCTGACCTGACCGTCACCGGCGATCACCACCTGGTTGCCCCGGCGCACCGACAAAATCGTCGTGCCGTGCCAGCTTTCCGTCATCTCACCTCGCGCTCATGCCGCACCGTCAGAAGCGGCCAATAGGATCAATCGCCCTTTGATGGGCTGAGCGCTGCATGTGGTCAAGACCGGCGTCAAGATCAAGGTCAGCGAGGCGTAGATCCCGTCTTCTCGATGACATCGGTGGTCAGCCGGTCAGGCAGATTGCGTAGGAGGTCGGCGAGCTCGGCATTGGAGATGTGACGGATCAGATTCTCCCGCGTCTGGAGGTTGGGAATCTCCATGCGAATCGGGCGTTGGTCGGCTGCATCGCGCGCCAGATAGATGAACTGCAGAACGCTGTCGTCCTCATCGACAAGGCCGAGAAAATCCCCGTTTTCCTCCAGGACAGCGCTGGCAAGGGTCGTGATCCGTTCCAGTGGCATCGGTGCCGGCGCATGCGATGCGATCCCGTCGCCGGTCCTCTGACGGCCGTAGAAGACATGAAAATCCGGCATGTCGCCCATTCCCTCCCCGAAGTCGTCCGATGGTCGGCGAAAGGCATAGGGTGGCACTGCCGAACCACCGATGAACCGGCCGTTCATGCTGCGGTCAGATTTCCCCTATCACCCACTGTGCAATGCGGACCGCTACGCCCGGTCCCCGGGGGTCAAAGCTTGAACAACGGGACCTGCTGACCGAGGCATAGATGCGTGGCGTCCCAGGGTTCACGAGAAAACACCTCCTCAACCATTGGCTTGAAATGGTCGAGCGCGAAGGTGTCGTAGGCCGGATCGAAAGACGCCTGGTCCCAGCGCTCGCAGAAGTCGACCGCCGCCTGATAGTAGGGATGATCGCGATAGCGCTCACGGATATCCGGATCGCCGCCTTGAAAATGGGCGTAATAGACCATCTGGAAGATGCCGTGATGTTCGCAAACCCAGGCACATTCTTCGCGCACATAGGGTTTGATCACGGCGGCGGCGATGCTGTCGTGGTTGAACGGTGCAAGGTCGTCGCCGATGTCGTGCAACAGGGCTGTGATGATCCAGTCGACATCGGCACCATCGCGCTCGGCCCGAGTCGCGCTCTGCAGCGAGTGGCCGAGACGGCTGATCTGATAGCCAGCGAAGGAATGTTCCAGCCGCCCCAGATGATCGAGAACCCGGTCGGCCGTGCCGGCGGCATAAACCGACTCGAGCGCCTCCAGCAATTCGTAGTCCTCGGCGGTTCCGTCCTTCATTCGTGTGAAGCCGACCGTAGGATGATGCCCTGCAGATGGCATGGCGGATACTCCCCTTGCTGCGTGCTCGTTCTTTTGTCGAACAAGGCCATGCCGATTGTCAAACGCGTGCGGGATCATCGCAAATTTAACCAAAACGCGATCTCAAGTTCTGGAAATATCCTTATAATTTATAATCTTAAGTCACTATCTAGCTCTTGCAGCCAACACGCGGATTTTGCTAGACATTTATGATGCTTAAACTCCTCCATTTCCCTCTCTGCCCCTATTCGCGCAAGGTGCGTCTGGCCCTCGCCGAGAAAGAACTCGACGTCACATCGGAGGCGATCGAGCCATGGCTTTACAGCAACGACCTGAAGACCGGCAATCCGGCTGCCGAGGTACCCATCCTCGAAGACCGCTCGCGTATCATCTCGGATAGCGGCGTGATCGTCGAATATCTCGAAGAGACTCAGCGCGGCCACACCCTGATCGGCAAAGAGCCGAGCCAGCGTGCCGAAATCCGCCGACTGATGGCATGGTTCGACAAGAAATTTACTCGCGAGGTCACCGACCTGATCTGGTACGAAAAACTGATCAAGCGCCTGCGCGACAAGGGTACGCCCGACAGCGCCGCTGTGCGTCGCGGTCTCGCCAATATCCACGAGCATCTCGACTATGTCGGCCATCTGTTCGACCGGCACCACTGGCTCGCTGGTGATCAGATGACCCTCGCCGACATTACCGCAGCCGCCCATTTCTCGGTGCTCGACTATATGGGCGATGTTCCCTGGGAGAAGCATCCGGCCGCCAAGCTCTGGTACGCCAAGATCAAATCGCGCCCGAGCTTTCGCCCACTCCTGGCCGATCGCCTCGCATCGATCCGCCCGGTGTCCCACTACTCAGACCTCGATTTTTGAGGCGGCGCCTCATGGCCGGACATGCCTTGATCAGCCACTCGGTCTCAGTGAACGCCCGGAGTCCGGCGTCTCTGGACTGGCGGTCGGCAATTCGGAAGCGCGCGCAGCATCTCGGCTTCGACGTTGTCGGGTTTGCGAAGCCGGACCTGCCGGCGCGGGTCGAGGCGGGCTATCGTGCCTATGTCGATCTTGGTCGTCACGGTGATATGGACTGGCTGGAGACGACCTTCGATCGGCGGAAGAGCCCTCGCACACTCTGGCCAGACGTTCAAAGCGTCATCGTTCTCGGCATGAACTACGGCCCCGTGGACGATCCACTTGCGGTCCTGAGTCGCCCAGATGCCGGCGGCATCTCGGTTTATGCACGGCATCGGGACTATCATGACGTCGTCAAGGGCAAGCTGAAGCAGCTCGGCCAGTGGCTGGTGAGCCGGAGCGGCGGCGAGATCAAGGTGTTCGTCGACACTGCCCCTGTCCTGGAAAAGCCGCTTGCCGAACAGGCAGGGATCGGCTGGCAGGGCAAGCATACAAACCTCGTCTCTCGCGACTTCGGCTCCTGGTTGTTTTTGGGCGAGATTTTCACCACGTTGGCGATCAAACCCGATCGGCCCGGCGAGGACATCTGCGGTAGCTGCCGCGCCTGCCTGGATATCTGCCCGACATCGGCTTTCCCGGCGCCTTATCAGCTCGATGCGCGCCGCTGCATCTCCTATCTCACGATCGAGCATAAGGGCCACATCCCCACCGAATTCCGAAAACCCATGGGCAACCGCATCTACGGCTGCGACGACTGCCTCGCCGTCTGCCCCTGGAACAAATTTTCTCAAGCTGCGAGCGAGAACAAACTCAAGGCGCGTGACGATCTGAACGCACCGCCGCTGACCGAACTCGCCAAGCTGGACGACACGGCCTTTCGCAAGCGCTTCGCCGGCTCCCCGATCAAACGCATCGGCCGCGACCGATTCGTGAGGAACGTCCTCATCGCCGCGGGGGGCGCGCCGCCCCAGGCTGAACTTGCCAGGATCGCGGAAGGGCTCCTGGACGACCCGTCGCCGCTGGTGCGTGCCATGGCCGTTTGGGCGCTGGGGCAGCAGTTGGATCGCGATGACTTCGATGCTCGGACGCGTGATGCATATGAGCGTGAAACAGATGCCGACGTCCGCCGCGAATATGCCGAGGTGATGCAATGAGCAGCAGGCTCTTCTGCTTCGGCCTCGGCTTTTCCGCTCTGGCCCTCACCCGCGATCTGATGAAGGACGGTTGGAGCATCGCTGGGACGACGCGCTCGGAGGACAAACGACGGGCGCTAGAGGCCGAGGGTATCGACGCACATCTCTTCTCACGCGAGCAGCCCCTCACCGACCCCGCAGCAGCGCTGGACGGGGTCACTCATCTCGTCACGTCGATCGCGCCGGACGAGGACGGTGATCCCGTTCTCGGCTGTCATTTGAAGAATATGCTGGCAGGTGATGCCATCGCCTGGGCGGGGTATCTCGGCACCACCGGCGTCTACGGCGATCACCAGGGCGGATGGGTGGACGAGACCACACCGCCGGCACCATCGCTGCCGCGCACCCAACGACGGGTCGCCGCAGAGGGGCATTGGCTGGCATCGGGCCTGCCGGTGCACATCTTCCGGCTCGCCGGAATCTATGGCCCGGGACCACGCCGCAACGCGCTGGAGACGGTCAAGTCAGGCCGTGCTCGACGGATCATCAAGCCCGGCCAGATGTTCGGGCGCATCCATGTCGACGACATCGTCCAGGTGCTGAAGGCATCGATCGCGAAGCCGAACCCCGGCGCCATCTACAACGTCGCCGACGACGAGCCCGCGCCGCCGCAGGACGTCATCGCCTTCGCCGCCAGGCTCCTCGGTGTCGAACCGCCGCCGGAGGTGCCTTTCGAGGAGGCGGACATTTCCGAGGCGGCGCGCAGCTTCTATGCCGACAACCGACGCGTCGCCAATGGCCGCATCCGAAACGAGCTCGGTGTCGACCTGAAACACCCCAATTACCGCGACGGCCTCCGCTCAATCCTCGAAGGGATGAACGAATGACGACTCACTCTTCACTCCCTCCGTCAAGTACAGCCAGGACGCGCTGCGTCCCGGCGATGATGCGGACGAGTTCGTGCGGTTTGGAGAGCCGATGATCGCCGGCTTTGATCAGCTCGACGGTCACGTCATCGGACTGAAACGCATCCGCCAGGCGAAGCGACGTCTGCCAGGGCACGTCAGGATCCACTTGACCGTGCAGCAAATAAACCGGGCCGTGGAACGGTATCGGGGAGCGCAGCACCAGATGGTCCCGGCCATCCTCGATCAGCCTGCGCGTGATCACGTAGGGTTCGTCGCTGTAGGTGGAGGGCTGTTCCCAGCGTCCCGTCGACATCAGAATATGACGTTGTGCCGGTTTGGCGCCGGCCCATATCAGATCTTCGGTGAAGTCAGGCCCCGCAGCGATGCCGACCAGCGCCTTCACTCGCTCCGGCCTGGCCAGCGCCGCCAGCACCATGATCCAGCCGCCCATGCTCGATCCTACGAGGATCAGCGGTCCCTCCGTCACCTTGTCGATGATGGCGATGGCGTCGTCCGCCCAGGCACCGATGGTGCCGTCCTCGAAGTCACCGGACGAGCCACCGTGGCCGGTATAGTCGAACCGGGTAAAGGCGCGTCCTTCATCCGTGAAGAACTTCTCAAGGCTCAGCGCCTTGCTACCGGTCATATCGGATTTGAAACCACCGCAGAACATCACGCCCGGGGTGCGACCGGGAGTGTGCACACAAGCGAGGCGGCGTCCACCGCCGAGATCAAGAGTCTCGAACATCAAAGCAACCTAGGGCTCATCGGGTTTGCGCATGGAAGGAACCATGCTAGCACCCGGAAAGCCTGTAAAACAGGCCACGTCATATGACCGACGAATTATTGCTCGATCAGCGCGTCGACGTCTTAGAGGAAAAGCCCGCCGACAGCATGGAGGATCTCACCAGCGTGCAGGAGGTGCAGGCCGCGATCGCCCGCCTGAAGGGGCCGAAGGTCCTGCAGGTTCTGCCTGCGCTGGGCCCTGGCGGCGTCGAGCGCGGCACGCTCGACGTGTCGCGCTACCTGATCGGCCAGGGCTGGACGCCGATCGTCGCCTCCAACGGCGGCGCGCAGGAGACCGGCCTCCTGGAGATGGGTGCAGTCAGCCTCAATCTGCCGGTGCACACGAAAAACCCGCTCCGGATGCACGCCAACGTCAAGAAGCTCGCGCAGATCATCCGTAATCACGACATCCAGCTCGTCCACGCCCGCTCGCGCGCGCCCGCCTGGAGTGCGTATTACGCCGCGAAACGCGCGGGCGTCCCTTTCCTCACGACATTCCACAGCCTCTATAGCGGCGGCGAAAACTTCCTGAAGCGTGGCTACAACGCGATCATGACCAGCGGCGAGCGTGTCATCGCGATTTCCGACTACGTGGCCGAGCATGTGATCGATCGCTACGGCGTCACCCATGATCAGCTCCGGGTAATCCCGCGCGGCGTGGATCTGGCGGAGTTCGATCCCGAAAACGTAGACGAGGCGCGCGTCGCGCAGCTGCGCCGGGACTGGGAACTCGCTCCCGAAAAACGCATCATCATGCTGCCCGCCCGCATCTCTAAGCGGAAGGGCCACACCTGGCTGCTCGATGCCCTGGCCAAGCTCTGGCAGGGCGGCAGGCATGACGACACGGTCTGCATCATGGTCGGCAACAAGGGCGCCGGCACTTCTTACGCGGATCGAGTCGAGAAAAAAATCATCGAACTGAAGCTCGAAAACCGCGTCTGGCTGGTCGGCGCCACCAGCGACATGCCGGCTGCCTACAAACTTGCCGACATCGTGGTCATCCCCTCCACCGGCCCCGAAGCCTTCGGCCGCACCTCGATCGAAGCCCAGGCCATGGGCAAACCGGTGATCGCCACCGACGACTGGGGTCTTTCCGAGACCATCATGCCCGCAGCGACAGGATGGCTGGTCCACCCGAACGACGAAGCCCACCTGGCGGGCGCCCTCGACCTCGCCTTAGCCATGCCCGACGACGCCAAGGACCGCCTCGCCACCCGCTGCCGCCGCTTCGTCGACCGCCACTACAGCCTCACCCGCATGGGCAAAAGCACGGTGTCGGTGTACCGCGAACTGATCGAGGGGAGGAAGCCGCTCCCAAGCGTGTTGTATGACAACGCGATTGGCTGAGCGCGCGGCAAGCTCAATGGCCGATTTGATAAGCTTGCCGCAAAAAAATCAGCGACGAACAAGGCCGCTTTAACAGGCAAGGATCTACCAAATCAGAGCGGCCACAAAGACAAAGAATATTACCCAGGCAACACACCCGACGAAGCCGAAGAGCCAGTCGATCAAGCCATCCCGCCTTACGTCCTGCAGATTTAGTCGCTTCTCAGCCACGCCTCTCTCCCATCGAAGGCGAATATGGCTATGGCGGCACGACGGCGTCGGAGTCGTTTGCACAATCCGACGCCGTCGCAACTTCCCGTCCGGCGCGCTTTTTTTGCGTTGCCGCCACGGTCGTCACGCTCATCAAAAGGCAGGGCAAAAACCCCGCCAATGGATGTTACGCCGGAGTGCAGTGCGCCATCCTAAGACGGCATACTCGGTAGTCCCTAAGGGCGTACCATGCTACAGAAAGTATAGCCATAGCGGAGATAATCCCTCCGTTCATGGTCAGGGCTGTTTGAGGTGAGCCAACACCTCGAGCAGCCCGCACGCCAGTGGCGGCGAACCAACCTTAGCAACTCATCACCCCCGTGCAAACCTCACCCAGCACGATTGGCATCAAAGGGGTGTTATTTCGCTTCTTCGTCTCCGCTGTCGGAAGATGATGCTGTCGAAGCGTGGTCAGTTCGGAAGCCTGCGACAGCCATAACCCGGCTGCTTCCAGATCGCCCTATTCTTGACACCTCCCCGACCCGACCCCATTGTCCGCGCGAAATGCGTCGCCACTTATCTTGAGTGACAAAAGACCCCAGCGAGGACCCAATGAATTCCGCCATGCCCGAGGCGGCCGCCGAGCCGTCGTCCAAACCCGTTCAGATCACCCTGCCTGACGGCAGCGGGCGCACGCTCGGCCAAGGGGCGACGGGAACGGACCTGGCGACGGACATCAGCACCGGCCTTGCCAAGGTCGTGGTCGCCATGGAGGTGGATGGCGAGGTCTGGGATCTCGATCGGGAACTGCCGGATGGCGTCACCGTCCGGCTGATCAAACGTGGGGATGACGATGCGCTCCCCCTTATCCGCCACGACGCGGCGCACGCCATGGCTGAGGCGGTGCAGGAGCTTTATCCAGGCACCCAGGTCACCATCGGTCCGGCGATCAGCGACGGCTTCTATTACGACTTCGCCCGGAACGAGCCGTTCACGCCTGACGATCTCGAAGCGATCGAGGCGCGCATGGCGGAGATCGTCGATCGATCGGAGCCCATCCAGCGCGAGGTGTGGGACCGGAACGAGGCGATCGCGCTCTTCGAGAAGATGGGCGAGCAATACAAGGTCGAGATCATCCAGGATCTGCCCGAGGACGAGACCATCACGCTCTACCGCCAAGGCGGCTTTGTCGACCTTTGCCGCGGCCCGCACATGCGCTCGACCAAGGATCTGGGCAAGGCCTTCAAGCTGATGAAGGTCGCTGGCGCCTATTGGCGAGGCGATGCCAAGAACGCTCAGCTCCAACGAATCTATGGCACCGCTTGGGCCGACAAGAAGCAGCTCGACGCTTACTTGCACCGGTTGGAGGAAGCCGAACGTCGAGATCACCGAAAGCTCGGAAAGCAACTCGGCCTGTTTCATCTGCAAGAAGAAGCCGCCGGCGCTGTCTTCTGGCATCCCAAAGGCTGGGTGCTCTACCGCGAAGTCGAGAACTACATGCGCCGCCGGCTCGACCGCGCCGGTTACCAGGAAGTCAAGACGCCCGAGATGTACGACCGCGTCTTCTGGGAGCAGTCCGGCCACTGGGAAAAATTCCGCGAGAACATGTTCACGCTCGAAGTGGAAAATAAAACGCTCGCGGTGAAGCCGATGAACTGCCCGGCTCATGTGCAGATTTTTAATCAGTCGCTCAAGTCCTACCGCGATCTGCCCTTGCGCATGGCCGAATTCGGCTCCTGCCACAGGAACGAGCCCTCAGGCGCTCTCCACGGCATCATGCGCGTGCGCGCGTTCACCCAGGACGACGCCCACATTTTCTGCACGCCGGAACAGATCACCGACGAGAGCATCCGCTTTTGCGATTTGCTGCAGAGCATCTATGCCGACTTCGGTTTCACCGACGTCCACGTGAAGTTTTCGGACCGCCCGCCTGTGCGCGCCGGCGAGGATGAAGTCTGGGATCGGGCTGAGGCAGCGCTCAAGGACGCGACCGAGGCGGCAGGTCTCGAAACCACCCTCAATCCGGGCGAAGGTGCCTTCTACGGTCCGAAGCTCGAATTCGTCCTGACCGATGCCATCGGCCGTGAATGGCAATGCGGCACGCTGCAGGTGGACTTCGTTCTACCCGAACGGCTGAACGCCAACTACATCGGTGAGGATGGGCAAAAGCATCGCCCTGTCATGCTGCACCGCGCAATCCTCGGTTCCATGGAGCGCTTCATAGGCATACTGATCGAGGAGCACGCCGGCAAGATGCCGCTCTGGCTCGCTCCGGTTCAGGTCGTGGTCGCCACCATCACCAACGAGGCGGACGACTATGCCCGTGAGGTCGGCGAAGCCCTTGAAAAGGCGCGCATCCGTTACGAGCTGGATCTTCGAAGCGATAAAATCGGCTACAAGGTGCGGGAGCATTCGGTCGGCAAAGTGCCGCTGATCCTCGCCGTCGGCGGCCGCGAAGCCGAGCAACGCACGGTTTCTTTGCGCCGTTTGGGCCAGCAGGGCCAAGAATCCCTTGCTCTCGATGATGCAGTGGCGTTATTTGTCAAAGAGTCGCAGGCTCCAGACATGGTGTAAGCCGTGGTTTGCGGGTCGGCCTTGCCTTTGCGAGCGTCTCTTGTCAGGGGATATCTTGCAGAGGCTATTGGTTTTTCTGCTCACACAGAAAGGAGACTGCGGATGGGACTAACGGAATGACAAGGTTTGGAGGGTAACTCAACCTAAATGGCAGCTCCGGCAAAAGACGAATATCGAATCAACGACAATATCGAGGCGCTAGAAGTCCGTCTGGTCGACGCCGACGGCGAAATGGCAGGAGTCGTCGCCCTGCCCGCAGCGCTGGAAAAAGCGATGGAGGCAGGTCTGGATCTGGTCGAAGTGTCGCCCAATGCCAGCCCACCCGTCTGCAAAATTCTCGATTACGGCAAATTCAAGTATGAGGCGCAGAAGAAGGCCAACGCTGCTCGAAAGAAGCAGAAGGTCATCGAAGTCAAAGAGATCAAGATGCGCCCCAACATCGACGATCACGACTACGAAACCAAAATGCGCAAGGTCCACGCCTTCATCGAAGAGGGCGACAAGGTCAAGGTCACCATGCGTTTTCGTGGCCGCGAACTCGCGCATCAGGACATCGCCATGAAAGTCCTGAACCGGGTCCGCGACGAGGTCGGCGAAACCGTCAAGATCGAACAGTGGCCGCGCATGGAAGGCCGCCAGATGATCATGATCATGGCCCCCGCCAAGTGAGGCGCGGCCTCAAGCGTTGACTTGTTCGTTTCTGGCTACGCGGTTCTGGTTACATCGGGGTAGGTGATGGCGGCGACGGATGACGGTCGGCTGATTGAGGCGCTGGCGTCTCACAGTATCGAGAAATCGATCGGTGAGATCGACAACCTCCTGAAAGGCGTCCTCGCCGCTCCCAAGGGCTACGATCCCGACGCTTGGCTCGACTTGATCGCCCCATCCGGCTCATCTGACCTTCGAGACCTTTTCCAGGACCGACTCACCGCACTTGGCGAGAGGAAAGCGAACCCGCCCCTACCGATTTCCGATCGGCTCCAGGCGATGAGGTCAATTCTGTCGTCGATCGACCTCGACGGCTTAATTGTTCCCCTGACGGATGAGCATCGAAACGAGTACATCCCTGATGCGCGCCAACGCTTGGCCTGGCTAACCGGCTTCACCGGCTCGGCTGGCACGCTGGTGATTCTCGGCGACCGCGCCGTCGTGTTCATCGATGGCCGCTACACCGTGCAAGCCGAACAGCAGCTCGATCCCGACCTGTTCGAACGCGCCCATCTGATCGAGACACCACCTGCCAAATGGCTCGGCGACAATCTGCAGAAAGGTCAACGCTTTGGCTTTGATGCCAATCTGCACGTCAAGGCCGAAGTCGAGCGCTTCCAGAAGGCTTGCGACAAGGCTGGCGCGGAACTGGTTGCCCTCGGCGAGAATCCAGTCGACGCGATCTGGCCCGATCAACCTCCCATGCCGATCGCCCCACTGGACACGCTCGACATCCGCTACGCCGGCGAGAGCAGCGAGGATAAGCGGGCGCGCATGGGCAAAAAGGTCGAGGACGCCGGCGCTGACGTCTCGCTGATCGGCGCCCCGGACAGCATCGCCTGGCTCCTCAACATCCGGGGCAACGACGTACCCTTCAACCCGCTGACCCTTGGCTTCGCCCTCCTCCACAAAGACGGCGCCGTCGAGTTCTTCCTGGACGAGCGCAAACTCCGCCCCGGCCAAACCTTCGATAACACCGT
This sequence comes from Pseudomonadota bacterium, assembly GCA_039028235.1. Lineage (GTDB taxonomy): Bacteria > Pseudomonadota > Alphaproteobacteria > Geminicoccales > Geminicoccaceae > JANQPX01. Next base: position 1,841 of record JBCCIN010000024.1, on the reverse strand, counting down.
CTCAATCAGGTCATACGATGACCTCGTTCACAGCCTTGATCACCTTGGGTCTTCCGGTAAGAAGGTCCTTGCCGATCCCGCTTGGACGAACGTCAAGTTAACGCAGCGGCTCGCAGCCGCCGGTGCCAGGATCATCGAAGACGCCGAACCCTGCATCCTCGCCAAGGCTATCAAGAACGAGACAGAACTCGAGGGAGCCAGCAACGCGCAGATCCGAGACGGCGCCGCCGTCACCCGCTTTCTCGCCTGGCTCGATGATGCGATCGAAAGCGGCCAGAAGGTAACGGAGCTTGATGCCGCCGCCGCGCTTGAAGCCGAACGCCGAAAGGACCCACTCTATCGCGGCCCCAGTTTCGACACGATCTCCGCCGCCGGGCCGAACGCGGCCCTCGCCCATTACCGCGTCACCGAAGACTCCAACCGCACGCTAGAGCCAGGCTCCCTCTATTTGGTCGACAGCGGCGGCCAGTATCCCGACGCCACAACGGACATCACCCGAACCATGGGCATCGGTGAGCCCACCGACGAGATGAAGCGCCACTACACCCTCGTCCTGAAAGGGCATATCGCCCTCGACCGTGCCGTGTTCCCGAAAGGCACCAGCGGTGCCCAGATCGACACCTTCGCAAGGCAGCACCTCTGGCAGGCAGGCCTCGACTTCGATCACGGCACCGGCCATGGAATCGGCAGCTTCCTTTGCGTTCACGAAGGTCCCGCGCGCATCGCCAAATCCGGCACCGTCCCCCTCAAACCTGGCATGATCCTCTCGAACGAGCCCGGCTACTACAAACCCGGTGCCTACGGTATCCGCATCGAGAACCTGGTAGTGGTCAAGGACGTCGACACGCCTGAGGGCGGGGAGCGGGAGTTGCTGGGCTTCGACAACCTGACGCGCGTGCCGCTGGATCGGCGACTGATCAAGATGTCGATGCTGACCGATGACGAACGGATGTGGATCGATGGGTATCATGCCCTGGTGCGGCAGGATCTGGCGCCGCTGCTCGACGGGGCAGCCAAGGCCTGGATGACAATGGCGACAACGCCGCTGGATTAGAGATCTTGGCACAACGCGAGCGATTTCGCCTGGGAACGGGGGCCGGATTCTCTGCGGATCGGTTGGACCCGGCGGTCGATCTGGTGCGCGAGGGTGACCTCGATGCGATCGTTTTCGAGTGCATCGGCGAGCGCACGCTCGCCTTTGGCCATCGCGATCGGATGGCCGATCCCGATAAAGGCTTCAACACGTTGCTGGAACGCCGCCTTCGCGCGGTGCTGCCGGCCTGTGTGGCCGCCGGCACGACGCTGATCACCAATATGGGCGTTGCCAATCCCAATGCCGCGGTCAACAAAGCGGTCGAGGTGGCGCGCGCGCTCGGCCTTTGGGGGCGACGGATCGCCGCCGTCGGCGGTGATGACGTGACGGCATTGATCACGCCAGACACCCGACTGGATCAGGACGGCGTCACGGTCGCCGACATCGGCCGAACCATGGTTGGCGCCAACGCCTATCTCGGCGCCGATGCCATTCTGCCGGCGCTCGACGCCGGGGCCGATGTCATCATCACAGGGCGCGTCGCCGATCCAAGCCTGTTTTTGGCACCGCTCGTACACGCCTTCGATTGGCAGGCCGACGATTGGGGCACACTTGGCGCTGGCACGCTGGTCGGCCATCTGATGGAGTGCGCCGCCCAGGTGACCGGCGGCTATTTCGCTGATCCTGGAAGAAAGGACGTCGCGAACCTCGCCTATGTCGGCTTTCCGATCGCCGAAGTCGACGTTGATGGCCGCGCCATCATCACCAAGCTCGACCGCGCGGGCGGCGAGGTCAGCGAACGCACCGT
>JBCCIN010000023.1:0-24700 GCA_039028235.1 Pseudomonadota bacterium | reverse complement strand
TCGACATCCGCGTTGGCGGGGTAGTTGGGCAGGCCTTCTGCGTAGAGACCGGTTGCCGAGAAATTCGACGACAGGGCCGACGTTGCAGGCTTGCCGTAGCCGAACCAGATGTTGTCGATCAGGAACTGCCGGTCCAGAGCCATGGAGATCGCCTGGCGCAGAACGGGCTGGTCGAAAGGCGGCTCCGTGGTGTCGAACTCGATCAGCGAGACCGGATTGATCATCGCATAACCGTCAGTAGTCACATCGATGTGGTCCAAATCCTTCAGGCGGACCGCATCGATATTCGGGATCGCACCGAAGGCGCCGTAGTGGACCTCACCATTCTCCATGGCCGCCGTGCGGGTCGACGCGTCCGGGATGAATCGGCCGACCAAACGATCCAGATAGGGTTTGCCCTCCTGCCAGTAGTCCTCGTTCTTGTCGAGGCGGATATACTGGCCCTTCTTCCATTCGACGAACTTGAAGGGGCCGGTACCGACCGGGTTATTAGCGAGATCGGCGTTGCGTACGTCCTGACCTTCCAGGAGATGCTTCGGCACCATCGGCGACTCGTAGGCTGACAGAGCGCGCATCATGTAAGGGGCCGGATTGGCGAGCTTGAAAATCGCGGTGTGCTCGTCCGGCGTCTCGATCTCGGTCACCTCTTTGAAGGAGTTCGGACCGCGCGGATGGACCTTGCTCAGGACCTCCATTACGGTGAACTCGACGTCGGCCGAGGTGAAGGGCTGGCCGTCATGCCAGGTGACCCCCTTTTGCAGGTTGAAGGTCACCGTCTTGCCATCCTCGCTCACCTCGAAGCTTTCCGCGAGCGCGGGGATGGGGTTCAGATCCTTGTCGTAATCGAGCAGGCCTTCATAGATCTTCGGCGCCATTAGTCCGATCGGCCCCGACGTCGATAAATAAGATGCCAGCGACGGCGGTTCCGGTTGCACGATCTTCACGACCGTACCACCGGCCTTCTGCGCTTGGGCGGCACCGCCGGCTGCCAGCGCGGTCGCGAGCAGCGAACCTGCGACCCAGTTCTTCAGCGTCCCCATCGTGTGACTCCTTTTCATCCCTGATTGATCGGTACAGATTTGCGCAGCAAATCCTATGCCAACGATTTCTTGTCTTTGTTGTCATCGAGGCTGTCGGCCTCTGGTCATCTATCGACCTTGCCCTGGAAAATCGGACAACTCAAGCGTCGGACATCACATAGATGCGGCGATCCGCCTGCAGACCTTTCACTTTCTGGCCGTAAGCGACCATGTGCGGGGCTTTGATATGGGCCTTCAACGCGTCGAGACTTGCCCATTTTTCGACCACGACGAACGTATCGTCACCATAAGTGGTCTGAAAATCACCAGCGCCTTCGTGATCGATGGTGGCGCCATATTCGATGCAGCCGTCTTCGTCGAGAACCGCAGGCACATTGGCGTTGAAGATGTCGAGCATCTTGCTGCGCATGCCGGGCTTGGTGGTGATGACGGCAAGGACGTGAACCCTGGCCATGGAGCTTCTCCCTGATGATGTTCCGGTCCGATCAGCGTAGCGCTCGGAGGGGCAGGGTCACAAGGTCGCCAGCCCGGCGCTTGGCGAGGAACTCAGGCAAATTGGCAGGTCACCCGGCCGAACGGGCCGAAGTCTGCTTCGATCTCCGTTCCCGGCGGGCATTCGATCGGACGGATAAAGGAGCCGGCGAGGATCACCTGTCCAGGCTCAATCGTCTGGCCATATTGGCGCATGCGCCGGGCAAGCCAGACAATGCCTTCGATCGGATCGTTCAGGACACCGGCACCGAGCCCGGTCTCCTCGACCTCACCATTACGTTTGACGATGGCGCCGATCCAGCGGAGATCGAAGGCGTCAATATCATGATATGTCTCGGAGCGGATGATCCCTGCATTGGCGGCATTGTCCGCGATGGTGTCGACGATCTTTCTGGGAGTGCCGCTTTCCGGATCCTGTCGCAGGATACGGGTATCCAAAACTTCGATTGCGGCGGTGACATGATCCGTTGCTGTGCGAACGTCATCCCGTGTGATGTGATCGCCGGCGAGCGGCGCTTTCATGACGAAGGCGATCTCGGCCTCGATGCGCGGTTGAATGAAACGGCCTGCGGGAATCTCGGCACCATTGGCGAATAGCATGTCATCGAGGAGAACGCCGCTGTCCGGAATATCGATGCCCAAGGCCTGCTGCATCGCTTTTGACGTCAGGCCTATCTTCCACCCGATCTTCTTTCGGCCGGCATCGAGCTTTTGGCTGATCAACGTGTCCTGAATGGCATAAGCACCTTCCATGTCGAGATCAGGATGCCGCAGCGAAAGAAGGCCGATCTGACGGCCTGTACGCTCCGCCTCGATAAGAGCGTCGGCGGCCTCTCTGACCTGAAGATCGGTGAGTGTCATGCTTCGTCCACAACGCCATTGGTCAGAACGCCGACGCCCTCGGCTTCGACGTCGATCTGGTCACCGGGTTGCAGAAAAACCGGAGGATCGAGCCTGGCGCCGGCTCCGGTCGGTGTGCCTGATATGATGATGTCCCCCGGCACCAGCGTTGTGAAGGTCGAGATGTAGGCGATCTGGCGCGCGACCGGAAAGATCATGCGCCCTGTCCTGTCCTGCTGCCTGATCTCGCCATTGACCCTTGTGGTCAGCGCGACATTCAGGATCTGGACTGGATCGGTGAACGGCACCAGCCAGGGACCCATGGCGCCGGAGCCGTCGAAGTTCTTGCCCTGGGTGACGTTGAACTTGGCATGTCGCACCCAATCGCGAAGCGTGCCTTCATTGCACAAGGTGAGCGCCGCGATGTGGTCGAGAGCGTCGTCGTCCCGGATGTGACGCCCGCCCTTGCCGATAACGACCGCAATTTCACCTTCATAGTCGAGCTTGTCCGATGCTTTCGGGCGGGTCAGCGGAACACCATGGCCGACGAAGGAACGCGGAAAGCGCACGAACAGGGACATGTTCTTCGGCGCATCCTGTCCGTCCTTGTATTCCTCATTGCGCGCAGGGTAGTTGACGCCGACACAGATAATCTTCTCGGGATTCGGAACAGGAATCTCATAGACGAAGCTGCCGTTTCGGTGCGTGACAGCTTTCCTCATTGCCGCGTCGGCAAGGATGGACAATCCGTTTGCCTCGATGACACGACGCAACGTCGGCCATTTCGGAAAATCGGGCGACAGCGCGACGAACCCGTCGTCGACAATGGCGCCATAGAGGTTCTCGCCGTCGACCGAAACCGTTGCCAGGCGCATGGGTTGACTCCTCATGGGGCTACGATGGGCTGCGCTTTGAGCACGCTGTCGCCGATCGCAACGCCCTCGAACGCCGTCCCGTTCTCGAACCAGCTTTTAGGTGCAGGCGCCCCCCAAAGCGTCTGGCGCTGCGGGTCCTTTAGGTCCCACTTGATTGGTTCGTGATCGGGATCGACCGTCTGATAGTCCGAGCAATAGAGTTCGATCCGATGGCCATCCGGGTCGAGGACATAAAGAAAAAACGCATTCGAGATGCCATGTCGCCCCGGGCCGCGCTCGATGCGGTCGACATAGCCGGTGGTAGCCATCAGATCGAGCAGATCGATGATGGCCAGCGGGTTCGGCACCCAGAATGCCGTGTGATGCAGCCGCGGGCCGCGGCCATTGGTGAAGGCGATGTCGTGCACGCCTCCCTTGCGATGCAGCCAGGCGGCCCAAAGCCTCCGGCTCTCCTCGTCCTCGGTGTATTCGGTAACGCGAAAGCCCATGCTGCTATAGAAGGCCACTGAGGCGTCGACATCAGGCGAGAACATGTTGACGTGGTCGATACGCAGCGGCTTGACCCCGCGATAGAGGCGATAGTCCTGGTGGATGGGCTTGAGCCTTTCCATCTCGGCATAGAATTCGAGCGGGATGCCGTCGGGATCGCTCGTTTGTAGTGTTCGGCCCATATGCGGGCGATCGACCCACTCGATCGATCGACCCTGCGCTTCGAAGAATACCGCAGCTTTGTCGAGGTCGGCATCGTCAAAAACCTTGAAGCCGAGCCGATGGGCTGTGGCGTTGGATGAGGCTCGAAGCTCGATAGAGTGATGGCCACGCTCCTCCAATGCTCTCAGATAAAGGCAGTCCAGCTCCTCCCTCGTCACTTGCAGGCCCAACGTATCGACGTAGAACGCGCGGGAAGCCGCGAGATTGGTCACGCTATAGGCGACGTGGCTCAGGCGAACGATGTTGAAGTGCGGATAGAGAAGGGGAGGTGGCACCGGCATTGTTCGTTCCTTCAAGCGCCAAGCTTCGGAATTTTGTGTTGGCCTGTGGCGAAGCCGATGTGCTTTTGCTCCATATAGAAATCGAACGACCAGTCCCCGCCGTCGCGACCGATGCCGCTCGCCTTGACCCCGCCGAACGGCGTCGGCAGATGGCGGACATTCTCCGAGTTGACCCAGATCATGCCGGCTTCGAGCTCGTTGGTGACGCGAAGGGCACGGGTGAGATCGTTGGTCCATACATAGCCGGTCAGGCCGTAGTCGGTGTCGTTGGCAATCGAGATCGCCTCCTCTTCGCTGTCGAAGGGGATGACGGTCAGGACCGGCCCGAAAATCTCCTCGCGGGCAATGCGCATGTCATTCCGCGCATCGGTGAAGAGCGTCGGCTGGACGAACCAGCCATCACCGTCGATCGTCTTGCCGCCGGCGGGGATGGTGGCGCCCTCATGCTTGGCAATCGGAAAAAAGCTGGAGACCTTGTCCAGATGGCCCCGGCTGATCAGGGGGCCGATCTCGGTCGTCGGATCGAGCGGATGACCGACGCGAAGGTGCTTCACTCGCTCGATCAGGCCGGCTTCGAAGCTCTCCTTGACCGAGCGCTGGATAAGAAGGCGCGAGGATGAGGTGCAGCGTTCGCCGTTCAGCGAGTAGATCATGAAGATCGCGGCATCGAGGGCGCGGTCGAGATCGGCGTCTTCGAACACGATCACCGGATTCTTGCCGCCGAGCTCGAAATGCACGCGCTTCAATGTCGAAGCCCCCTGCCGCATGATCATCGAGCCGGTAGCGCTCTCACCGACAAAGGCGATCGCCTTGATGTCGGGATGCTCGGTCAACGCGACGCCCGCCTCTTCGCCGAGGCCGTTGATCAGATTCCAGACACCGGGCGGCAAGCCAGCTTCCTCGGCGATCTCGATCAAAAGACGCGCCGTGATCGGTGACAGCTCCGCTGGCTTGTGCACCACTGTGCAGCCTGCAGCGAGCGCCGGCGCGATCTTCCAGGTGGACAGCATGAACGGCGTGTTCCAGGGCGTGATCACACCGACCGGACCGATCGGCACGCGCGTCGTGACGTTCATCAAGGTCGGCGAGGGCAGCATCTGACCGTCACGCGCGGACGGGACGCGGTCGGCAAAGAAACGAAAATTCTCGGCACCGCGAAGGGCCGCCTTGGACATGAACCGAAGCGCTTGGCCGGTGTCGACGCATTCGCAAAACGCGATCTCCTCGGCGCGTTCGGAGATGCCATCGGCGATGGCATGCAAGACTTGCCTGCGCCCAGCGGCGGAAATATCGCGCCAATCCGGAAAGGCACGCTTTGCGGCAGTAGCCGCAGCATCGATGTCATCGCGATCGCCGCGGGCGATCTCGCCGAGAAAGCGCTCGTCGATCGGCGAGTGATTGGCGAAGGTTGCGCCTGAGCGTGCCGGAACGGCCCTGCCATCGATCTGATGGAGGATGGGTGCGCTTTCAAAGCGCTGAAGATAGCGTTTCGCGGCGTCGATGTTGTGTTCGAGATTGGACATTGGTTCAGCCGGTTGTCAGATGGTCGCGGATGGTGCCGGCCTTGGGACTGAGGCTTGCATCGATATCGCGCATCTCAAGGGATAGCGCGATCGAGTGGCGATCGAAAGCAGTTGCGAGAAACGCCTCGGCAGCGGCGAAGAGCTTGGCTGTCGCGTTTTTCTTTTTGTTCTCCGGGCGTCCCTCGCGAAGCCGCACGGAAATGTCGATGAAGCCATGCTTCGGGTCACCGTCGGCGATGGCGTAGTGGTCCGCGCGAAAAGCGCGGACGCGGATGCCAGGCATCGGAAAGATCCCAGTCTCGATCCCAGCCAAGCGCAGCGCCTCGCAAAAGGCGCTCATATCAACGATGTCTTCCAGATTGGCGGAATACTCGATCGAGATATGCGGCATGTGAGTCCGATCCCCAAAAGCGCTTCCTTGTCTCATCCGATTAGAGATCGAAACGCCTCTGATGTCGAACATCAATCCGGTGTCGAAGCTAATGCATGCATGGAGGAATGAATTGGCTTAAGCTTGTCGACAAGTAAGGCTAGGCAAGCCGGGGAGGTACTGATGGAAGCGAGCAACTTTCTGAAAGAGAACAACGCGCGCCATATCTGGCATCCGATGGGACATCCCGGAAAGCTGCAAAAGGATGCACCGACCATCATCGTTGGCGGTGATGGCGTGCATGTAAGCGATATCGACGGTCACCGCGTGGTCGATGGTGTTGGTGGCCTTTGGAACGTCAATCTGGGCTATTCCTGCGATCCGGTGAAGCAGGCGATTGCCGCGCAGCTCGAACGGCTTCCTTACTACTCCGCCTTCGCCGGCACCTCAAATGATGCGGCGATCAGGCTCTCCTATGAGCTGATGGAGTGGTTTGCCGAGGAGGGCATGGCGCGCGCCTTCTTCACCAGTGGCGGATCGGATTCGGTGGAGACGGCGCTTCGCCTTGCCAGGCAATATCACAAGCTTCGGGGCGAGACGGGCCGAACCAAGTTCCTGAGCCTGAAGAAGGGCTATCACGGCACCCATTTCGGTGGCGCGTCGGTCAATGGCAACAACCGCTTCCGCCTGGCCTACGAGCCATTGCTAGACGGTTGTGTTCATCTGCCAGCACCCTATCCCTATCGCGATCCGAACGGCTTTGAGGATCCCGAACGTCTGGCACAATCGATCCTCGCGGCCGCCGAGGATGCCATCGCCTTCGAGGGGGCGAACAGGATCGCTGCTTTCATCATGGAGCCTGTCCTCGGCGCCGGTGGCGTGCATGTGCCGCATGCGTCGCTCATGCCGGGTATGCGCGAGATCTGTGAGCGCCACGGCATCCTGATGATTGCGGATGAGGTGATTACCGGCTTCGGGCGCACCGGCGACTGGAGCGGTTCCCGTCATTGGAGCGTGGCGCCTGACATCATGTGCCTCGCGAAAGCGATCACCAACGGTTACTTCCCGTTCGGAGCCACGTTGCTGTCAGGTTCGGTCGCGGAGGTCTTCGAAAAGGCCGGCGGAGACGGCTTCATCGGCCATGGCTATACCTATTCCGCCCATCCGGTCGGCGCTGCAGGCGCGCTGGCCTGCCTTGCCGAGACCAAGCGCCTGCAGGTGAAGGACAACGCTGCGGCCCGTGGGACGCAGATCTATGAGGGCCTGCTAGAGCTGCAGACACGCCACGAACTCATCGGCGATGTCCGCGGTGGTCATGGGCTGATGACGGCGATCGAGCTGGTGTCCGACCGAAGCGCGAAAGCTGCGGTTTCGCCTGAAATCGCGTTGAAGGTGCAGAAGCTCGCGTATGAAAATGGCGCGATGTTGCGCGCTTCCGGTCCGACGATCATCATTTCACCACCGCTGATCATCTCGAAATGGGATGCCGACGTGATCATCGGCGCGATTGACAAGGCTCTGTCGTCCGTCTGACTGATCACCTAGCCCGCAGGCGGCGCAACACTCTCTTCGGCCACCCGTTCCAGCATGGCCCGATAACCGTCCACGCCCTGAGCACCGAGCAGAACATGTTGACCGCTAAAGAGCATGGCGGGGACACCCTGAACGCCATGTGATGTCCAAAACAACTCGTGCTGCCGCACCTTCTCGGCGAAGCGTGCATCGTCGAGAACCGCCTTCGCTTCATCCGCCGGGAGGCCGACCTCGCCAGCAACCTCGATGAGGGTGGTGGGATTGTCGATATTCCTTCGATCGGTGAAGAAGGCACCGAACAGCGCCATCTTGAGCTGATGCTGGAGGCCTTTTGTTGCCGCCCAATGCAGGAGCTGATGCGCGCGAAAACTGTTTACCATGCGCATGTCGTCAGCATAGTCGAAGGAGAAGCCGAGGTCGTCGCCGAGCGCCTTCAGCCTGGCACGTGCCTTTCGGCTTGCCTCCGTCGTCATACCATATTTGGCAGCGACATGCTCGATCAGGTTTTCACCCTGCGCCGGCATGTCGGGGTTCAGCTCGAACGGGTGCCAATAGACCACGGCAGGGCGGCCGGTTTCTGCCTGCGCACGCTCGAGCTGCTTGTAGCCGATGATGCACCAGGGACACACGACGTCGGAAACGATGTCGATGCGGATCGGCTGCACCGCATGCTCCTCGGCATTCGTCGTCATGACCTCAGCCCCTCACGTCCAGCGATTTTTGTCGCCTGCCCATCAAGTATAGTGTGGCGACGACCACGGAACAGATGGGTGCTCCTTACCTTCGCCGCGCCGTCCGACGGCTTGCGAGTGTCGATCTGCCGGGTATTTTAGCCGCTCTGTCATTTCACACCGTCGCGCTGCCATAGCAAAAAAGGGGGTACATGCACCCGCTCTACGGTGCCGATATCGGCACGCTTGTTTGCCTCCTCCGCCGGGATGGGCCGGTGTCACCGGCGCAATTGCCTCAGTTGGCGCTTGCCGGGCTTTCTGCGGTCGGACGAGCGCCCTTTCGTCTGGGCGAGCAGGCCTATGTCGGATGGCAGCGCCGCCGCCGCCCACCCATGCCGCCGCCGATCTTCATCATCGGGCACTGGCGAAGCGGAACGACCCATCTCTACAACATCCTCACCAAAGGCGGCTTCGGCTATGTCTCGCCCTTTGCTGCCGGCATGCCCCATGAATATCAGACACTCGGGCGCTTGTTGCGGCCACTGCTAACCAGGATGCTGCCCAAAACCCGCTATGTCGATCATGTGGCTGTCTGTCCGAATTCACCGCAGGAAGACGAGATTCCGCTGGGTTCGTGCGCGCCGATCTCCTTCTATCACGGGATCTACTTTCCACGGCAGTTCGAGCGTCATTTGAACCGCAGCCTGTTTCTGGACGATTGCACAGCTGAGGAGATCGCGGCCTGGGAAGAGGCTTTTCAAGGATTCCTGGAGAAGCTCTGGCTCGACCAGGGACGGCCACTGCTGATCAAGAACCCCACCTACAGCGCCCGAATCCAGCAGCTTCGACGGGTGTTTCCCGACGCCCGGTTCATTCACATCTACCGCAATCCCCATGCGGTCTTTCGCTCGACACGCAGATTTTACCAGACCTTGATCGACAAGTTCGCATGGCAGACGGTCGATCATCTGGATCTCGATCGGCTGGTGCTGCAGAGTTATCAACGAATGATGGATCAAATCGAACGGGACAGGCAAAGCCTGCCAGACGGCCACTTTGCCGATCTTCGATATGAGGATCTGGAAGCGCAGCCACTCGATGAGATCGAAAAGCTCTACCAGCGTCTCGACCTCGGTGATGTCGGACCCCATCGCGCAGCCTTCGAACGCTACCTCGCGTCTGTCGACGGCTTCGAAAAGACGTTCGTTCCGGAAACGCCGAATGACCAGCAGCTGGTCGAGCATCATTGCCGGACCTTGCTCGACCGTTTCGGCTATGGGGCGATTGGTACATAGAGCCCGTGCTTATTCTCGCCTGAGAACCGCAGGTCCCGTTTGTCCGGTGCCGATCGTCTCAGCGGCAATGAGGGTGTGCCCGTGACGGTCAGTCTGGTCACGGGGGGGAACGGCTTCATCGGTCAGCACCTGGTCGACCGACTGACGGCCGACGGTGATACCGTTCGTGTCCTGGACATCGAGCCGCCGGCAAAGCGACATGCGAAAGTCGAGTATGTCGAGGGGTCGGTCACCGATGCCAACGCGGTGAGGGAGGCGATCGACGGTGTCCATCACCTCTATCATATCGCCGCGATTCCCCATCTATGGATTCCGAACCCTGCGCTGTTTCAGAATGTCAACGTGGCCGGGACAGAGATCGTCTTCGAGGAAGCCGCTCGTGCCCAGGTCGCGCGCGTGGTGCACACTTCGAGCGCGACCGTTCTGATCGAACGCCGGGGTGACCACGCACCGACGACGTTGAATGAAGAGCATCGAACGCGAGAGCAGGATCTCGCAGGTCACTATGCGCGATCCAAATGGCGTGCGGAGAACGTGGCGCGCAGCTATGCCGACAGACTAGAGGTCGTGATCGTGATGCCGACACTTCCCTTAGGTCCCGGCGATCGCCATTTGACGCCGCCGAGCCGTATGCTCCGGGATTTTGTGAGCGGAACGAATAGGGCCTATGCGGATTGCATCTTGAACATCGTCGATGTGCGCGATGTCGCCGCCGGTCATCACCTCGCTTGCCGTTCGGGCCGTTCGGGCGAACGCTATCTTCTAAACAGCCACAGCCTGACGATGGCGTCCTTTCTCGAATGCCTCGAAGGTGTGACCGATCGGCCGATGCCGAAATGGAAGGTTCCGGGCGGCCTTGCGCTTGCTGCCAGTGCCGTGCTCGAACTCTGGTCGAATCTGGTGTCGAGACAGGCCCCGGTGGCGCCGCTCGCCGGCACGCGCATGAGCCGTCGACCGATCACGTTTGACAGCGCGAAGGCGGAGAGAGAGCTTGGGCTGCCGTCCCGGCCGCTGGTCGATACGCTCACCGACGCTGTCGCCTGGCTCGGGCGTGAAGGACACCTTAAAGACGACAGGGGCGAATCACTCATCGCGCTCGGCGATGGTTAAGCCGATGCTCGCAGTTTCTTCACGCCATCGTGTCGATCTGCGAATTGCAATCTGCGCCGGCTAATGAGATGCAATAGGCGCAATGTCATTGGAGGAGGACCATCCCTTGCGCAACATAGTCTTGATGTCCGCTGCGGCAGTGATGTTCGCCAGCGCAGCCCACGCCGGGCCGCAATATGTCGACGAGAGCAAATTCGCCGTCAGCGGTTACGACGTCGTCGCTTACCATGGCCTGGAGCAGGCTACGGTGGGTCAGGCTCAGCCGGAAGCCGTGCCGGGCAATGCCGGCATCACGGCGGAATACAACGGTGCGGTCTGGGCGTTCTCGACCGAGGAGAACCGTGACAAGTTCGCTGCCAATCCGGAGGCCTATGCGCCACAATATGACGGCCATTGTGCTTATGGTATCGCCCAGGGCGGCAAGGTGCCGGGTAACCCCAATCTCTGGCGTATCGTCGACGGCAAGCTCTATCTGAACATCACCCCGAACGTCGTCACCTTCTGGGAAGAGGACATCCCGGGGCAGATCAATACCGCTGAAGGCAATTGGGGCGGCGGCCTTGAAGGCAAGGCGGCATCCGCCAAGAGCTGGAAGGCGATCAACGCCAACGATGGCACCTACAGCACCGAAGCCCCGACCGGCGGCTGACTTTTTTCTTCAACATCATCGAAAAATCATGGGCGCGATGATAGATCTCTCGGATCGACCATCGCGCTCTACACTAGAGGAGACGAAACATGAGCTCGAAGACCACCGTTTTGACCTCGGCCGTGATCGCCGGTGCCGTTGCTGCTGCGGTTGCCGCCGGCAGCACCACGCCGGCTAACGCGCAGGCCAAGGAAAAGTGCTTCGGCATTTCGCTCGCTGGCCAGAACGACTGTGCCGCCGGCCCCGGCACCACCTGTGCCGGCACGTCGACCGTCGACTATCAGGGCAATGCCTGGACGTTGGTCCCTGCGGGTGACTGCGAGAAATACGGCGTCGAGGAAGAAACCGCCCAGTTCGAGCTTCCCGAGGATCGCACGGGTTCGCTGGAAGCGCTGGAACGCGATCTGCCGAGCTAGTCACGCTGGGCTTGTGGGACTGGAGGCTCTCTCATCATGCGCTGCCAGGACGACATTCCGCCGCGCGCCGGCGTCGGCCTGAAGGCTGAGCATTATGAGGCGATCCTCCGGTCCCGGCCCGATATCGGCTGGTTTGAGATCCATGCCGAGAACTATATGGGCAAGGGCGGACCGCCCCACCATTTCCTCGAGGCGATTCGCGAACACTATCCGATTTCGCTGCATGGCGTTGGGCTTTCGATCGGTGCTGACGGCCCGCTCGACCAGGACCACCTGCGCCGCCTGAAGGCACTTAACGAGCGTTATGAACCGGGCCTGTTCAGCGAGCATCTCGCCTGGTCGACCCATGAGGGTGTCTATTTCAACGATCTCCTGCCGGTGCCCTACACCGAAGAGACCGCCGCCCGCGTCAGTGATCACATCAACGAGGTCCAGGACGTTGTCGGCAGGCGCATGCTCTTGGAGAACCCGTCGACCTATCTGACCTTCGCCGACAGCACCTTGAGCGAAGTACGGTTTCTCGAGCAGGTCACCGAGAAAACCGGCTGCGGTCTTCTTCTTGACGTTAACAACGTGTTCGTGTCCGCCACCAACCAGGGCTATTCGCCGGAAGGCTATATCGATGCCTTCCCGCTCGATATTGTCGGCGAGATTCATCTGGGCGGTCACGCCGAGGACGAGGATGATCAGGGCGACCGTCTTTTGATCGACGCGCATGATCGCCCGGTCATCGATCCGGTCTGGGCGCTCTATGCCCGCGTCATCGAGAAAGCCGGCCGGCTGCCGACCTTGGTGGAATGGGACACCGACGTCCCCGACTGGCCCGTTCTCTTCTCCGAAGCCGAGAGGGCAGAGCGCGTCCTGGAGGGATGCGTTCCGGATATGGCCGATGCCGACTCTCGCTGACATTCAGTCGAGTTTCATCGATGCGTTGCGGCGGCCGGAAGAACCGGTGCCCAATGTCATTGGCAAGAAGGATGGCCAACCGGCCAAGCGCCGTTTCGACGTCTATCGCAACAATGTCGCCGCCGGCATGATCGAGGCGCTGCGCGCGACCTTCCCGGCGATCGAGAAACTGGTTGGTGCCGAGTTCTTTGCCGCCTCGGCCCGCGTCTATCTCGAACGCCATCCTCCGCGCTCACCGCTGCTGTTTCGCTATGGCGACGGCTTCGGAGACTTTCTCGACGCGTTCCCGCCTGCCCAGTCCACCCCCTATCTCGGGGACGTCGCGCGGCTGGAGTGGGCAAGGCTGCAGGCCTATCATGCCGAGAACGCAAAGCCGCTTCCGATCGAGTCGCTGGCTGATTTTGTGGAAGACGATGTCGGCAAGCTCTGCTTCAGACTTCATCCGTCGATGGGCCTTATCGAATCGCGCTGGCCGGTGGTATCGCTTTGGGCGGCATCGACGGGATTGGGCAACGCCGAGGACGTCGATCTGAAGACGCCTGAGTGGGCGCTGATCATCAGGCCCGCTCTTCAAGTCGAGACACGTAAGCTTCGTCAGAGCAGCTTTCTATTCATGTCGGCGCTCAAGGATGGCGTTTCGCTGGAAACGGCGCTTGCGCGCGTGATGAAAATGATTCCCGACTTCGACTTGACCGAGCATCTTCAAGGGCTCTTTGCCGTCGGCGCCGTCTCCGCTATCAACGACAAATCATCGTAAAAAGAGGATCAGTTCCGATGTTCAATGCCATCGCCAATCTGCACGATTCGGTCTTCGGCGGCCTTCAGGACGCTCTGGAAGGCTGGTTCCTTGGGCTGCTGGCGCGGCTGGTCTTCGCTGCCGTGCTGTTCTTATATTTCTTCAATTCGGCGATGACCAAGATCGGCGAAGGCGCGCTCGGTTTCCTGACGATCACCGACGGCGCCTATGTCCAGATGTTTCCCAAGGTCATGGAAGCGGTGAGCTACGATGTCAGCCAGATCCCCCTCGTCCCTTACGGACTGATCGCCCATGCCGGCACCTATGCCGAAATCGTCCTGCCAATCCTGGTGGTCGTCGGGCTGTTCACGCGGATCGCCGCGCTTGGCATGATCGGCTTCGTCTTCGTGCAGAGCTATGTCGACATCACCGGCCACGGCGCCGACGAGCAGACCATCGGCGCCTGGTTCGACGGCGCCTCTGGCGCTCTGATTCTCGATCAGCGGGCGCTCTGGGTCTTTCTGCTCGTCTATCTCGTCATCCGTGGCGCCGGCTCGATCTCGCTGGACTATCTGTTCGGCGGAGGACGATCGCGCAGCGACTACGCTTACTATTAAGTTAGTGGTGAGCGCCGAAGCCGATCAGGACGCCTTCGCCATCCGGCAGTAGCAGCTTGCTCGGATCGGCTCATCGGCGCGCGCTTCGGCGAGATCGAGCCTGAGCTTCACGTATTTCGCCTGGTCGGTCTTGCCGAGCTTGATCAGGCATTCGTGCAGACCATGCAGCGACCAGACATTATCCGGATGCTGGCAGGCGCGGGCCAGCGTCTCGTCGAGGCCGAGGTCGGCGCGATAGACCGCTTCCGCTTCTTCCACCCGATCCTGCTCCAGGAGGAGAGCGCCGAGCGCGTGACGGGTCGGCTGCATCCAGCCCCAGGGCTCGTCATAGGGAAGGTTGTCGTCGAGCTCGACTGACTTTCGAAGATGAGCGAAGGCTTGATCGATGTTGCCCTTTCGGTATTCGAGCTCGCCCTTCAGCATCTCAGCTGCGACCGCGAGGATGTCGAGGCAGCTGTTGTTGAAGACGTAGCGGCTGTCCGGAACACGCTTCACCGCCTCTTCGAATTTTTCTTGTTCCTGCTCGGCAGCGGCGACGTCGCCGGTCGCGGCATGCGCGACGCCCTTGGCGTAGTGAGTCATGGCCGTCGTGGTGCAGAACAGCGCCTGGTTGTCGGGAAGCGGCGTGTCCTTGATCGCCTGCCACATGCCGAAGCGGATCATGACGTGCATCTTCATCGGCACAAAGCCCTCGACCCAGTCGGCCATCGGTGGGCTTTCGACCTTCAAGAGCTCTTCGGGAAGGGTGGCGATCATTTCGTCGGCGGCGTCGAGCGCTGGGCCGCACTGGCCGAGGAACATCGCGCCGTAGATCTTGAAGTGATAGTTGTGACAGCGATAGAGCGAGTAGAATTTGAGCGCTCCCTCGCGCTGCAGAAATTTGCGGTCCGCGACGATCGCGGCCGTGTTGGATTGGACCACCGTATCGTAGTGACCGCAGAGCACGTCGATATGGGTCGGCATGTGCTGCAGATGGCCGGCGTCCGGCACCAGGTCCCGAAGGTTGTCACCGGCCTTGAGGGCGCGCTCCGGGTGCGGCGACATCTCCATCACGTGGATATAAAGGTGCAGCAGGCCCGGATGACGATCACCGCCCAGGCGCGCCATCGCCCCCTCCAGGACCTCGATCGCTTCCGCCGTGCCGGCACCTTCAGCGGTTTCCCCCGACGTCAGATCCCAGAGCGCCCAGGGCGTGCGGTTCATGATCGCTTCGGCAAAGAGCGCCGCGACGTCCAGATCGTCGCCGAATTGCCGGTATAAACCGCGCATGGCGTTGGCAAACGCGTCGTTCCAGGCCTCCATGTCATCACCGGGTGTCGCCTGGGGATAGCGCGCTTCGAGCGTTTCGATCAGTGCCCGCTCGACCGGTTTGGCCGTCGCAGCAAGACGTTGGGCATGGGCTGTCGCCTCGAAAGCCGCAGCGACCGATTGTTTCGCATCCTCCTCGTCAAAGGCTTCCCAGGGCTTGTTGTAATTGCAGCCGGACGCATAGGCGATGCCCCACCAGGCCATGGCGCAATCGGGATCGGCCTCGAGCGCCTGCCGGTAGCAGGCCACCGACTCCTCATGATTGAAGCCGTAGCACCAGTTTAGCCCACGATCGAACCAGAGCTGGGCATCATCCGATGTCGTCGTGATCTTTCGGCCATAGTCGCCGAGATCGAAATAGTCCGACATATCGCTGTCTCCCCGTTTTTGTTCATTGTTTCTTGGTCGCTAGTAGCCCATGGCGGCGCCATCCTTCCGTGGGTCCGAGCCGCCGGTGAGGACGCCTTCATCCCAGTCGATCCAGATCGCCTGGCTGCCGCCGATCGGCTTCGGTGGTGGGACGAGGCGATGGCCGCGTTCTGTCAGCGCCTTCCGAATGTCCTCGGGTATCGTTCCTTCCATCTCCACGACCCCGTCGAACGGGTTGACCATGAAGCGCGGGCGGTCCATCGCCTCCTGAATGTCCATGTCGTAGTCAAAAAACGCCGCCAGGAACTGCATTTGGCCCATGGACTGATACTGGCCGCCCATGACGCCAAACGGCATGACGGCGCGATCGTACCTGGTGACCATGCCGGGGATGATGGTGTGCAGCGGTCGTTTGCCGCCTTCGATGCGGTTCGGGCTTTTCGGATCGAGGACGAAGCCGCAGCCGCGATTCTGCAGGACGATGCCCGAGCGCGGCGCCACCAGTCCGCTGCCGAAGCCCGCGAACAGCGTGTTGATGAAGCTGCAAGCATTGCGGTCCTTGTCGACCACGGTGATGTAGACAGTGTCTTCGTGCGCGGGGAATCCGACTTCCGGTGCTTCATGTGCACGTTCGGGATCGATCTTTTCGCGAAGCTCCCTTGCATAGGCCTTAGAGAGAAGCCCATCGACCGGAATGTCGGAAAAGGCGGGATCACCGACATAGAGATTTCTTGCGCAATAGGCCAGGCGACAGGCCTCGATCTCCTGGTGGATGCGCTCGAGCGTGAACGGATGATCGCCGGTCTCGATGTCGCTCATGATGTTGAGCAGGAGAAGCGCGATCACGCCCTGGCCGTTGGGCGGGCATTCATGGATACGATGGCCGCGGAACTCGGTCGAAATGGGCTCGACATAGTCGCCTTTGACCGCTGCGAAATCCGCCTCGGTATGCAGACCGCCGCGGCTCTGTAGATAGGCGACCATGTCGTCCATCACCTCGCCTGCATAGAAGGCGTCGCGACCGTTATTGGCGATCTTTTCGAGAGTCACCGCCAGCTCCGGTTGGTGATGCATCTGGCCGACCTCTGGCACGCGACCGTTCGGCAAGAAGATGCGCGCGGCGGTCTCGTCCCCGCTGAGCAGCGCTGCCGAAGAGGCGAAGTCTGTGTGGACACGTGATGAAATCGGGTAACCGCCTTGGGCGTACCCAATCGCCGGCTGCAGGAGCTCGCCCAACGATTTTCGCCCGTGATCGCGGATCAGCGTCTCCCAGGCGTCGACGGCGCCGGGCACGGTCACCGAGTGGGGCGTATTGCGTTCGATTTCGTGGAAGCCGTTCTCTCGATACCAGTCGACCGATGCGGCCGCCGGCGCCTTGCCCGAACCATTGAAGGCGACCAGGTCGGCCGAGCCTTCAGGCGCATAGAGGCAAAAGCAGTCGCCGCCGATCCCGGTCGAACCCGGCTCCACCACACACTGTACGGCACAGGCGGCAACCGCCGCGTCCATGGCGTTACCACCCGACTTCAGGACGTCGATCGCCGTCTGAGTCGAGAGCGGGTGGGACGTTGCGGCCATGCCGTGTGGGGCATGGACGGGCGAGCGCCCTGGACGTTCGAGATCGCGCATGATGTCTCCCTGCCGCCCCTTTGTTGATGTAGCGGCCTACGGATTGGCATGTGTTTTAGAGAACGTCAGGGCTCCGCCATTTGCAAGCCGAAGCGTCCTCTCTATAGTTTTCGATAGTCGAACGACATCGCCGGTTCTCCGATCGGCAAAATCTCGCGGCTCGCAAGGGCTGGAACGACCATCGGACAAGGGAGATTGATGTGCCCCACCTCCTCAAGACTGCTCTGGCCTCGGCTGCGGCGCTGGCTCTGCTCGGCATCGCACCGTCGAAGGCCGCCGACATTCCTTGCGACACGGCGCAACTCGTCGTGCCCTGGAAAGCTGGCGGCGGTACCCATGTGATTTTCTCGCTGTTCGAGAAAAAGATCCAGGAGCTGGACGTCCAGCCCAAGATCCAGGTGGTCACGGTGCCTGGACAAGGCGGCAACAAGGGCGCCAAGGAAGCGGCCAAGGCGGCGGCTGACGGCTGCACCCTGTTCGCTATCCACCAGTCCGCGGTCACCAGCTTTCTGAATGGCCGCATCGACTTCCATTTCGACGGCTTCGAGACCGTCGCCAACCTTACCTCGACCCCCGATATCGTCGGCGCCAATGCCAATACGCCCTACAGCAACTTCGAGGATTTCAAGGCCTACGCCGAGGAAAATCCGGAGGCAATCAAGGTTGGCGCCACCTTTGGCTCCACCAGCCAGTTCCTCTGGCTGCTACTCGCTCAAAAGATGGGCATCGAATTCTCCTATGTCCCCTACGACGGCACGGCTGAGCGCATGACGGCGCTGCTCTCAGGCGCGATCGACATGGGCTCGCTCAACGTCGCTTCCGGTCAGAAGCATTTCGAGAGCGGCGATCTTCAGGGCTTTGCGATCGCGGCTGAAGAGCGCGCGGCCCAGCTGCCCGACATGCCGACCCTCAAGGAATTGGGCGTCGATCTGGTGTTTGCCCTCGAGCGCGGTATCGTTGCGCCCAAGGGAACGCCCGACGATGTGATCGCCGCCTGGGCCGACGTGTTCAAGGCTGCAGCAGAAGATCCCGGTTTGATCGAGGAACTCGCCGCCAAGGGCACGGATGTCTCTTTCCAAGGACCGGAAGACTACCGCGCTTGGGCCGACAACCTCTATGCCGATTACGAAGAGGTCGCGATCGCCATCGGCATGTATAAAAAATAACCGGCGCGGCCGGTTGCGGTGACTTGCCTCTGTTTCAGCCGACGGTATGTGTCCAGGTTTGGGAGCGTGCCGTCGGCCGGGATGGTCCTGGAATTGGTGGGGCATGGGACGCGCAGAGCCATCGTCGTTAACCTTTGCTTAACCAGCGAGTTCTAGGCTGAATGCTCTGGTCCACGCGACCCTGGGAATCCGAGCCTTGCTCCTCAACCTCTTGCTGGTGGTCGGATTCCCAGGGTCGCATGGACCAGATGGCGATGATTAGGCCGGCTGGTTTTACATTTCCTTTCGAGGTGAGCATTGACGGTGTGGATCGAATGATGTGGGAACGGCACCTATGGGGCGCCTGAGTCAGGACACCGTTATTGCCATCTTGCTGCTTCTGATCTCAGGCGGTCTGATGATCGCGAGCTTCGATATCCGTGAGCCCGACTATGGCCAGCTGAGTCCGGCCACCTGGCCGCGCGTCATCGTTGGCGTTCTCGGTTTCTTGTCCTTTCTCTATCTGGTTCAATCCTGGTCAGCCACCGGCCAGCCCAAGCAGGCGGACGCGGAGGAAGAGCCGGAGGCTAATGGCGACACGCTCAGCACCGGCGCCCGCTTTTGGGGCTATTGGCAGAATGTCATCTGGTGCTTTGTCCTTTTTCTTCTTTACCTGCTGTCCATGCCATATGTCGGCATGCTGATTGGTGGCGTGTCCTTCGCCTTCCTGCTGATGAGTGCGCTTGGCGGCTGGCAACCGCGGCAGCTCTTACTCCACGCCGGCATTGCGATCGTGGCCGTGGGTGGCATGTGGGCGCTCTTCACCTTCGGCCTGCGGGTGCCGCTGCCCCCCGGCATGATCCTGCCGAGGTTCTAAGGAAAGATGGTCGCCGATAACGTTGCCCTAGCCCTTGCCGGCATCGCTGCGTTCGACACACTCGCTCTGATGATCGTCGGGGTCGCTGCGGGCCTGCTCGCCGGTGCCATTCCAGGCTTCACCATCGCCATGGCCGTGGTACTGACGCTGCCTTTTACCTTCTCGATGGACCCGGCCCAAGGCCTGGCCACCATGATCGCCGTGCTTGTAGGGGGGCTTTCTGGGGGGCTGATGTCCGGCATTCTGACCGGCATTCCCGGCACGCCATCCTCGGTCGCCACCACCTTCGATGGCTTTCCCATGGCAAGACGCGGCGAGCCCGGCTTCGCGCTCGGCCTCGGGGTCTGGTCGTCCTTCTGCGGCGGCACGCTCAGCGCCATCATGCTGGTGCTGTTTGCGCCACAACTGGCGCGTATCGGCCTGGAGTTCCAGCCCTGGGACTTCTTCATGCTGGTAATGTTCGCGCTAACGGTCACGGCCAGCCTCGCCGGCGAGAACATGATCAAGGGGCTGATTGCTGGTGCAGTCGGGCTGCTCGTGCGTACCGTCGGCGAGGATCAGGCGGTCGGCGTCGGCCGCTTCGATTTCGGCATCGATCCGCTCTTGGGCGGCTTCGACTTCATCGCCGTCCTGATCGGTGTGTTCGCCTTCAGCCAGCTCCTTTCCGACATCCGCGACCCCAAGAGTGCTCGGGAATCCTTAAGCGAACGAGGCAACGTTCGGATAAAGATCGAACACTGGCGGGCCATCAAGGCGATCGCCAGGCGCTGGACCACGATGATCCGCTCGGCGCTGATCGGCATGTTCACCGGCATCCTGCCCGGTGCCGGCGGTTCGATCGCCAACATTCTCGCTTACGACCAGGCAAAGAAAGCGTCGAAAACGCCGGAGAAATTCGGCAAGGGCGAGCCGGAAGGGATCATCGCGCCGGAGACCTCGAACAATGCGGTCGAGGGCGGGGCGTTGACCCCCCTGATGGCGCTCGGCATTCCCGGCGACGTGACCGCGGCGATCATGCTGGGGGCACTCCTGATCCATGACGTCGTCCCCGGTCCGACGTTCATCGCCGAAGAGCCGGTTCTCGCCTATTCGATCTTCATCGCGTTCTTCGTCGCCAATTTCATCATGCTCGGCATGCAGTCGGTGATGCTGCGCGTGTTCGTGCTGGTCACCAAGATCCGTATGTACATGCTCGCCGCCGTCATCCTGTCGCTCGCCTCGATCGGCGTCTTCGCCCTGCACAACTCGACCTTCGACGTCTGGACCCTCTTCTGGTTCGGCGTGCTCGGCTTTTTTATGCGCCAGTTCGGCTTCCCGCTCGCGCCGATGATCCTGGGCGTGGTGCTCGGCAATGTCGCCGAACTCAATCTCAGCCGGGCGTTTGCCATTACCACGGATCTTTCGCCCTTCGTGACCCGCCCCTGGTCTCTTTTCTTCATGACCATTGCGATTTTCTCGGCGGCTTTCCCCTATTTTCAGTCGGCAAGGGCGAAGGGTGCCGCCTGGACCCGTTTCTATTTTCCGGCTGTGCTGATCGCCGTGACCGTGCCCTTCGTCATGATGGGCGGAACCATCCGGCCGCTGATCGGCGCCGTCTGCTTCATCGCCGGCTGCTACCTTTTGTTCCGCCGCTCGAAGACCACCGCTGCTGCAAGCGATCCGGCAGCTTGACAGACTGGGCGATTCCGTCCGCCGACATGATTGCGCTAATCGCGGTCACGTTTTTCGTCGCGGGACTGGTCAAGGGAACGCTCGGCCTTGGCCTGCCGACTATTGTCCTCGGCGTGCTGGCAGCACCGCTCGGCCTCAAGGAAGCCATCGGCTTCATGCTGTTTCCGAGCCTTTGCGCCAATCTGTGGCAAGGTCTGATCGGCGGCGCGCTTCTGCATCTGCTCCGCCGGTTCTGGGCGTTTTTCCTGCTCGCTATCTTGGGGATCTGGGGTGGGGTCCTGCTGCTTGCGCACAGCCCGGAGCACCTTCTGCTCGGCATCCTCGGCGTCGTCCTCTGCATCTATACGGGCCTCAATCTCGCCGGGCGTAAATTCCAGCCGCCGCCGCCGGAGCGGGAGCGCTGGTACAGCCCGGTCGCCGGTGGTCTCGGCGGGGTGATGTTCGGCATGACCGGCGTCTTCATCATCCCGGCCATCCTCTATCTCCAGGCGCTCGGCATGAAGCGTGACGTGCTCATTCAGGCCATGGGGGTGAGCTTTATCATCATCACCACCGCCATCGCCGTCTTCATGGCCGAGCAGCGCATCCTTCACGGGGACCAGGTCCTGATCTCGTTCCCGACGCTCCTCCCGATGTTCGCAGGCCTCGCCATCGGCCGTCACTACCGCCAGCGCATTCCCGAGGCCAAGTTCAGCCGGGTGATCATGATCGCGCTGTTCGTGAATGGCCTCCATCTGATGGCGCGCGCTGTCGTTCAGGAGTTTTTCTGATCGGAGGAGACTCAGTCCTTCGACTTGATGGCCCTAATCAGCGCCTGAAAGGGCAGGGTGACGCAATCCAGCCGGCTCTTGTAGCGGCGTGCCGGCGCCAGGATGTCGAGGCCTGGCCAGAGGTCGCCGGGCGCTGTCTCCTCGTCTCTGAAGGACCGGACGAGCGTGTCGGCGCGTTCCTGGAGCTCATCGCTCGCCGCGCCGGGCGCATGATCGACAATTAGGCACGCTGCGGCCTCGCAGAGAAGGCAGCCCCGGGTCTTGTGACCGACTTCGCGGATCTTTTCGCCGTCCAGTGCCAGGTCGAGCGTGATGCGGTCGCCGCAAAGCGGGTTGTCGACCACGGCGCTCAGGTCGGGTCGGTCGAGGCGAGGTTGGGTGCGTGAGCGCTTCGCCAGATCGATGATCGCCTTTTGATAGAGATCGTCGCTCATTGGTCAAACGCTGATAGGGGGGCGAGCGCCGACAGGGCTTCTTTGGTGTCGACATCGATCAGCGAGGCGTCGTCCTCCATCTCGACCTCGCAGACCTGGTCCTGATGAACGCCGATCAGATGACGCGCGCCGACATCGCCCTCGACCTCGCGCATTTCCGGAACGAACTCGGTGGAGAACAGCACCGGATTGCCGCGCTTGCCGGCGACTGTCGGTACGCAGATCGCCTGGCCTTCGGCGGGATTGAAGGCGGCGATCAGCCGGTCGATGTCGGATGCTCGAATACGTGGCATGTCGCCGAGGCCCACCAGCGCTCCGGACGCCATCTCCGGAAGCGCGTCGAGACCGGCGGCGAGCGACGTGCTGAGGCCGTCCGCATATTCGGGGTTGTGGACGAAGGTGATCTTCAGGTCAGCGAGCGCCGCTCGGACTGCAGCCGCTTCGTGGCCGGTCACCACGATCACCGGATCGGCCTTCGATTTCAGCATTGCGTCGACCGCATGGGTGACCATCGGTCGACCATCGATCTCGGCGAGCAGCTTGTTTTCCCGTCCCATCCGGGTCGAACGTCCGGCCGCCAGCACCAGCCCGGCGACAGCGCCTGGATTCTTCATGTCCGCTCCCTTGGACGGCCGCCGGTTCCTCGGCTGCGGCCGGCTTTCGATCTCGGTGAGCAGACCACCGACGCCCATGCCCATGACGTCGTCACGAGTCACCTCGAGACCGGCGAACAGGCGCTGCAGCACCCAGTCGAAGCCGTTCGGTCGCGGTGAGCGAGCACAGCCGGGAAGGCCGAGCACCGGGCGATCGCCAAGCTTTCCCAACAGCAGGAGATTGCCGGGATCGACGGGCATGCCGAGATGCAGAATGTCGCCGCCCGCGGCCTCGATCGCCGACGGCAGGACGTCCCGCCGATCGGTAATCGCGGAGGCGCCAGCGATCAGGATGAGGTCACCTTGTGCTGACTTGATACGCTCGGAAAGCGAGCCGACGTCGTGGCTTGAGCGGCTTTCTCCGATCAGCCGCCCGCCGAGCGCTGCAATCCGGCTTGCGGTCACACCGACCGTCTTGTCGAGCACGCTGGCTTTGACGCTTGGAAGGCGGGTCTGGATGAGCTGCACGTCGAGGGGGCGGTATGGGGCGAGTTGCAGCAGCCCGCCGTCGACCTCGTCGGCAAGCGTAATGGCCTCCGCGAGCCTCGACTCGGCGACCGCGAAGGGAATGATCTTGACCGTCGCCACCATCTGGCCCTCGCGGACATCCGAGAAGGGCGGCAAGGTTGCGATGGTCATCGCCTCGTCGATGCGGTTTAGGCGATCGATCCGCCTATGGTCCAGAATCAGGACGCCGGCTTTCGCGGCAAAGAGATTGACCCGGCCGGTAAAAGGCGCCCTGGCCTCGACATGATTTCCCAGAACGGCCGTGGCGATCCTGGCGGCCGCCTCGTCCTCGGCGACGTCACCGGAAGAAAGGCGGGCAGCCGTGACGGTCTCGATCCCCGCTTTACCAAGACGTTCGATATCCTCTGAATCGAGCACGCGGCCTTTCTTCAAGGCGAGGTCGCCCGCCCTTACCGAATGGGCGAGAAAGGCTCCTTCCGCCTCGTTGAGCGGCAGCGCGCCAAACTTCATGCTGCCTCGTTGCCGCGCAGGACCTTGGTCATCTCGGCCATGACCGATATCGCGATTTCCGCCGGGCTGACGGCGCCAAGTGCCAGGCCAGCCGGGCCGTGAATACGTTTGAGTGTGTCTTCGTTGTGGCCGAGCGCCTGTAAGCGCTCCAGCCTGGCCGCATGGGTGCGCCGGCTGCCGAGGGATGCGATGTAGAAGGCGTCGGAGCGAAGGGCGACGTCCAGGGCAGGGTCGTCGAGCTTGGGATCGTGGGTGAGCGTGACGACCGCCGTGCGCGCGTCGATCGCCAGGGCTTCGAGGGCCTCGTCCGGCCATTCCTGGCTGACCGTGACGTCAGGAAAGCGCTGGTCGCTGGCAAAGGCGCGGCGCGGATCGACGACCACGACCTCGTAACCCGAAAGGCCGGCCATCGGCACCAGGGCTTGAGCGATATGCACCGCACCGACCACGATCAGCCGAAGCGGCGGGTTGAACGGCTGCACGAACAGCCTGCCGTCCTCAGTGTCGACGGTGATGCCGCGATCCAGGCGAAGAGCATCGCCGACCGCGGCACGCACCACCTCGTCCAGGCTGCTATCGGTCACCGTCTCTTCAGCGATCACCAGCTGTTCCTCGCCGCGATCGAGCCAACGCAGGTGAGCGGCAGGCAGTTTCCTGTCGCGGGCATTGAGCAGACGGTTCAGCAGATCACGTTGCAAGATCACGCCTCTTTTTCGCAGAAACTACCGAAGGTTAACGAAGCCTCGCTGAGCCGAAAGACGACTTTGTTCAACCGTTCCCCGAGCACAAACTTAATGTAGG
>JBCCIN010000022.1:0-25551 GCA_039028235.1 Pseudomonadota bacterium | reverse complement strand
GACGTAATGATGAAAGAAGCTGTGGTCGTAGAGCTTGGTCTTCGCATCCAGAACGGGTGCACTGGAGCCATCGACCATCGTTCCTCTAAGCTCGCGGCGGAGTCGACATTGCCGCACGAGGGTCTGCAGCCGAAGGCGCGTGACCGCTGGTTGGGTGGAGGGCGGCAGGACTTCCAGGCCGCCGCCCCAGAAGGCCGTCGTCGCCGCCAATCTTGGCAATGTAGCGATGTCCGCGATGATCAGTACGGGGAGATCACACCAGTCAAGATTTGATCTGAGGGTGTGAAGCATCATTTCGATGTCAGATGCTGACGTATCCGAAGCGATCATGATGACGTCAGGCGGTGATCGTCGAAGCTGAAGAAGAGCATCGGACGCGTCAATGGCAAAAGAGATCGCCATGTTGCCGTCGAGGGCTTTCAACATGCCGGAGAGCTGATCGTCGACGGAACCGATGATCAGCGCCGACATTCCGCCGATATCGGCCGAGACCGCGACGTCCACTGGCGAACCGGCACCAAAGTCCCTCAGTGCTCGCTGACGACGGTGGCACTCGGCGGTCATGGATGCCAGACGCGACAAGCTGTTGATTCGTGCTGTCAATTGGTCGGCATTGATCGGCAGGACAATGATGTCATCGATGCGTTCCGACCAGGTTGAGCAAAGCGCCGCTTGCTGGCCATCACTTGCAACGAGCAGAACGGGAGCATGACGAAGGGACGAGCACGCCTCGATGCACTCAAGCGCTTCTTTCCCCTCCCGTAGGTCAGCATGAATCATGATCAGATCGACATACTGATCATCTGCGAGATTTAGGAGTGACGATGAGGAGCACGTGCTGATCACCTCATGCCCCGCACGCTGCAATTGCGAGCAGAGCCCTCTTCGTGACCGGCTGTCGTTCTCAACGATCGCGATACGTGCAGACATCATTATCCAGATGATCGTGTGTGAGTGCAGCCTATCGTACCGACCTCAGGGTTAAAATCTTCTTACTTAATCCTCTTTAAGTTCAGGAGCACCATTATGGGGTGGCAACCGCACTCGTTCGAGTTTCGTTCGGCCTATGTCGGAAGCGGTGTTCATGAGCGAGGCTGGTCGCTTTCGTTTTGCTACATGACTATGGTGAACAGGCCTCAGCGTTAACGAATTCTTCACCAAACTGCTCTAGATCTTGGCGACATACCGCAAGGGAACGTACAAGACATATCCAAAGCGAACATGGCGACAGAGTAAGGGAATGGCGAAGAATGACGGTTAGATATGCGGTCGGTGAATCCGATGAGCGCCCATGGGGCCGCTGGGAAGTCTTGGCTACCGGCGAGACATATGCTTGCAAACGGATCACTGTGAAGCCCGGCGGCAAACTGTCATTACAGTTACATCGTCACCGCGAGGAACATTGGATCATTACCGAAGGCAGCGCTGTCGTCACCTGTGGCGACGAACGGAAGCAGGTCGAAAGCGGCTCACACGTCTTTATCCCGCTGCAGACGCAACACCGTATCGAGAACGCCGGCGATGTCGACGTTGTTTTCATCGAAGTTCAACGGGGTGAACGTCTGGACGAGAACGATATCGTCAGACTTGAGGATGTTTATGGGCGCTGATCGGAGATGCTGGGCATGGCATTCTCCCACATCCCCAGAAACGAGCCGGTGGTCGCCTGACAAATCGTTGGTGAATCAGGGAAAAATGATGATCGTCGTACCATCTTCGACGAGAGACCAGATCTCATCCATCTCGTCATTGGTCACGGCGATGCAGCCATTGGTCCAATCGCTGTAGGGATGGTTCATGTCGTCTGCTCGGCGCCCATTGGGCAGGCCATGAATCATGATAAGCCCACCCGGGGACAGCCCCCTGCGATGCGCTGCCGCTTCCTCATCTTTGCGAGGGTATGAAATGTGAATGGATCGATGGAATTGGCTCTGGCTATTCCGCCAATCCAGCGTGTAAACGCCTTCCGGCGTGCGGTTGTCGCCTTCTTTCAGCTTGTGGCCTTCCGGTTGCGCTCCGAGCGCAATGTCGTAGCTGCGGACGACATCGCCTTTACTTTTCAGCTGCAGAAGCCGATCTTTCTTATAAATGACCACAAGATCGATCGCTTTCTTGGCGACTGAGGGCAGCTGGGCATTGACTGGCATGCTGAAGGCAGCAGCAACGATCAGTGACATTGCCGTAAGGATCATACGGCGCCGACTTACAGGTCTCGACAAAACAGCTGTCATCCAGAGATGGGCTTTCCTAAAGATGCGACGCAGTTTAGATGCCGGAGTGACCGTGGCAAGCCGGCGAGGTCGGGAAAACAGAACCCGTATGACGACGAATAAGGAACTGTTGCCGTCGCCCCACCGTGGTTCGTCCCTGGCAATGTGTCTTGTTGGTGTCTGGTTTTCGAGCGGCTGTAATCTGGACACGCTGCTCCACAGAGACGGCGGCTTGCGGGAGACGGCAAGCTATAGAACGGCTTATGAAGATACATTGCTGGATCTGGCGAGACAGTTCAAACTCGGCTATGTCGAAATGGTCGCTGCCAATCCAGGCACTGATCCCTGGGTGCCTGGCGAAGGCACGGATGTCGTCTTGCCCACCGTGCATCTCATGCCGGAATTGCAGGGCGAGAAGCCTGAAGGCATCATCATCAACCTTGCCGATATGCGTCTCTACTTCTTCGAAGAGGGAAGTGCTGCTCCCCGGTCGTTTCCTATCGGTATCGGTCGGGATGGGCTGAATACGCCCGTCGGCGTCACCGAGGTCGTCAGCAAACGCCGGGACCCAAGCTGGCGTCCGACGGTAAGAATGCGTCAGGAGGACCCTGAACTGCCCGACGTTGTACCGGCGGGACCGGACAACCCTCTGGGCACGCGGGCGATGTATCTCGGGTGGCCGGAATATCTCATTCACGGCACCAACAAGCCCTGGGGCGTGGGTCGTCGGGTGAGCAGCGGCTGCGTGCGCATGTATCCTGAGGACGTCGAGACTCTGTTCGAACTGGTGACGGTGGGAACAAAGGTGACCGTCATCGACCAGCCGATCAAGCTCGGCTGGATTGGCGGCGAACTGTTCATCGAGGCTCATCCAACCCAGGAGCAAAGCGACGAGCTCGAAGCTAAAGGTCGATTCGAGCCGGAGCTGCACAGCGATATCGTCGAGCAAATTCTCACGGTTGTTGGGGAAAACCGTGGCCGCCTCGATTGGGGCACGATACGCAAAGCGGCTATCGAGCGGCGCGGCTATCCGATTCAGATAACACGCTAGACCGCAGGATTATTTCGTCTACCGTTTTCAAACGTGCATGGGGATTGCGTCGTAGTGCACGCGACGGCTTCCAATTCAGGTAAAAACGAAGACAGCCGTCACGTGCTGCCTTAGCACAACAATCAGCCCAGCCGACCAGCATCATCCGGGAGATCAAAAATCTCACGACAACAGTGGCTGCAGACTCAGTATCAGCTAACGTCGCCTGCCACCGCCCACTAAGCGGGTCGCTGCGGGCTCGATTGTTCGATTACTTGCGCAGCCCCTGCTGAGCAATTCGATTCGACTTTTCTGCTGCCTCGGCAGCGGCGGCGGCGGCCGATTCAGCGCGCTGTGCGGCGGCGGCGGCGCGATCGGCGGCTTCTGCTGCACGATCCGCGGCGGCCGTGGCCTGCGAGACGCTGTTATCGGTCTGAGGGACGTTGGCATCGCCGGACGAACAAGCCGAGGCCAACGCCGCCAGGCTGATAACGCAAGCGCCAATCCGAAAATGCCGTGCTAAGCCAGTCATGTAGACCTCTTCTGTATTTCCCAGGGCAAAAAGTCGGCGGCATCCTACGTCATGCCGCATCTCGATAACAGCCTAAATTTTGGAGGAATTCGCTTGTAAGTTGCTTCTGTTACCATACGGACACGACCAATGACGAACACTTCCTGTAATGGCATGTCTTCTGACGAGGCCGCATCAAATCAGCATCGCCCAGCTCTTGCCGTCGACATTCACGTTGATGGCTGATTTTTCCTAAGGCGTGACGAAGCGCCTACCGGCGACGCGGGCATCCCGGACTACCAAGCGCGTATCGGTCCTGTATCCAGGTGAATGAAGTCCGACTCCGGATAGTAGCCAACCCCGCCTTTGGAAATCCCAAGCGCAACGTCGCGAACGCCGGTCGTTGCCACGCCTGGAATGCGGATGTCGATCGCCTGGCCGCGCATATGAAAACTATTGGGCGCGACCTTGCTGCTTCTCGCTGCAAGCATGGCGTTTGTCGCTGGAGTTCGGTAGCCGGAGATCACATTGATTGGCTCGCCGAACGCGATGCTGCTGGTCACCTGATGCAGGATATTCAGCAATGTCGGGTCGATGGGCTTGATCCCGCCTGTTCTGAAGTCCCGCAAATGGTAGCTGATCTGCGCCAGCCCCTCCGGAAGATAGGTGCCGTCGCGCCAGTAGACGGCGGTCAGCGATTCAAACGTGTGAAGGTTATAAAAGTGAAGCTCACGGGCTGCCATGGATGGGTAGCTGAGGGCCGCGGCAGGTTTCGATGTTGCGAGAGCCGCACAGCCTGCGACCGACAATCCTAGAAAACGGCGTCGGTTCGCCATTGCCCTCGTCACACCTTCAAGCTGCACACCTATTCCTCGACTGACGACAGAGTTCACAACCACCGAGCGCGTGTTCTACGAGCTTGGTATTCAAGAATCCAGCCTCGTTTTTGACCTGCCCCCGACCGTCGACATTTGAGCCCATCAGCGTGGTTGCCTAATCCACGATCCACACAGCGCTCATGTTGTTATTGTCAAGTAGCGCATTAGCCAAGAAGCCAAAACACTTTCCGATTATAATTGTGTGAAAACTCAGTTGCAAGAGATCTGCCATCTGGCGAATTTATTTCACATACCTCGATATGATTTCCGACGGAGGTGCGGCGAAAACTACACGCCCGCTGAAGACCCTGCCGTCGTGACATCCCGCCAGCTTAGTCAACCAGGACCACCACTGACCGGTCACCAAGTTTCGGACGACGCAAGGAAGCTCGGTTATACCGTTGGACTAACGCATGGCGTGCGCGCCACGGACCGGCTGGACGCGGCTTGCTTGGGGTCCCATCGGACCTTCTTCGGCGGCGAGAGTATAGAGCACCTCACGGCCGACCTCGAGCGCGTCGAATTCCTCGCCGTCGACGACATCTCGATGGAAGAACACGTTCAGATGTACGGGCGTTTCGATGAAGCCGTACTCCTGATCCGGATAAAGCTTGACGATGCGGGCGTAGCTTGGCCCGTCATGAGTCTTGACGTCGTGACGGCTGATCCGGAGGTGCTCGTCCAGCTGGCGTTCGGCGATGTCAAAGGCTACGCCGATGACTTGATAGGCATCGTCTTTCGATAGGTGGCGCCGCTGCTCGCGTTTCACCACGATGTCCTTTCCGGGCACACCCAGCTTGATGGAGATTGCAAGCGGACTGCCATGGGGTTGCTTGTGGGCCGCCTCCAGCACGACACGGCAGGAGATGATCGCCTGCGCAAATTTCTCGAGACGGGCAGCCCGGCTGCGCACGCGGGCCTCCATGGTTTCGGAGTGGTCCATGTTGTGAAAGGTGATCTCAAGCGGCACCTGCATCGACGGGCTCCTTCTCAAAAAGAGATCTCACCATGCGCTCGGATTCCAAGATATCCATGGTCCAAACAACGCCGGGACGGGCGCCGATCGGAAGCGCGCCTGGATGAAAACCGTCATGGCCTTCGCCTCATGATTGCATCAGCAATCGCTGAGCAAATCAATCGTTTCCTGTTTTCGACGCCAAAAGGATCGCCTTCACGTGGGGATGTCGGCCGCGGCGAGGGCGATAATCAGGTGTGACGGGCCACGCGTTTTTGCAGCTCGCCGATCAGACCGTCGATGCCAACACGCTCGACCACGCTGCCGAACTCCGAGCGCTGGGTGATCAGCAGGCTCACACCTTCCACCACCAGATCAATGACATAGAGACGGCCCTCCCGCGACCGCAAACGCCAGTCCACGGCCAGCGGCGTGCCCGACGGCGGGTTGATCCGTGAGTGCACCACGACGTCGTTCTTGCCGGCGGGCTTGCTCCCACTGATCGTAAAGCGGTCATGCATGGAGCCGAGATCGGTGCCGGTGTAGCGACGAAGCCGGGACGTAAAGCTCTGCAGGAGATAGCGCCTGAACACGTCGACAAAGGACTGCCGCTGCTGTGCGTTAGCCTTTCGCCAATGGCGGCCCATGGTCATGCGCGCCAGAAGGCTGAGGTCTGTCTGGCTCTCGATCGCCGCCATCAGTCGTCGCTCCTGGCGTGAGCCGTCGTGATCGGCGCTGATAACCTGAAGGATGTGCCCGACCAGACGCGTCACCAGCAGTTCGGCATCCCGTTCCTTTTTCGTTGCGGCAAGGCCTGCGCGGCTGCTCGCCAGGGTACCGACAAAGGCGATCGTCCCTTGCAAAAGCCGACGACGTGTCACCGCATTGATCGAAAAATCCATACCCGCTTCCATCCCGCTTCAGATGCGAACAGCACGTCCAGACATGCTAATCCCGACAAAGCGAGAGCTTAAACGGCATTGGTTAAGGTTGGTTTAACCCTCGGGTTAAGATCCCATGAACGCCGATGCCGGCCTTAGCCAACATTCTTCAAGAACTGTCGGCCGCCTGTGCACGACGGCGAAGGGCTTCGATCAGCCCGTCGATTCGGTCGCGCTCGATCACCGAGGCGAATTCCGCACGCTGCGACACCAGGAGGCTGACCCCCTCGACGACCAGATCGATGATCGCAGGGCCGTCATCGAGTGCGCGCAATCGCCAGTCGACCGAGAGCGGCCGGCCGTCGGCAGCCATCACCTTGGAGCGCACGAGGACGTCCTTTTTTCCGGCATGCATGCTGCCGGTGATGACAAAATGCTCCTCAAGCGGTCCGTCCAGTTCGCGAAGCACATTGTCGAGTCGCACGGCGAGACTGCCGATGATGACCGTCGAGAACAATGCCTGATATTCGGCCCGGTCTTCCGCATCCAGCGAACGCCAGTGTCGGCCGAGGACAAGCCTGCTCAGCAGATCGACATTCGTGCTGCCGGCGATCGCATCGGCGAGATGGCGCTCCCGCTCGAGCGTGTTGAACCGTTGGCTGCCGTCCGGCCAGATGTTCGCCGCCAAACCGCGCACGACGTCGATTGCCTGACTTTCGGACTCACTCGCAGTCGCAACCGCCGGTGCTGTGAGAAGCAAACCCATCAGCCAAAGGCAGAGGGCGGGCTTTCCCAGCGCAACCAAGGCCTGCCTTCGCATGGTCATCGGCCTTCCCCGGATTTCGTTCCCGTCGAGCGGCGGCAGATGCGCCAGCGTCCCCTGCTTGATGATATTCTGCCAGAAATGGTGCGGGACAAGACCGATGTCCGAGGAAATCCGCTGTTTACTTCAGGCGGGCAGGCGGGCAGGCGGGCAGGCGGGCAGGCGGGCAGGCGGGCAGGCGGGAGCGCGCTAGCGCTGTGAGCCATCACGTCCGACGCCGGATACAGGAACGGACGGTATGCCGCCTGGCCTTTGCGCGCCGTTGAGGGAAACCTCCGACGTGGTCATAGCGCTACGTGACGGCGTCGATTTCCTCTTCGGTCAGCATGCCGGGTACCAGGATCACCGGAAGCCGCATTTTGCCACTCATTTGACCGATCAGGTAGTTGACCAGCGGGCCTGGGTCGTCGCGGTTGGCAGCGGTGCCCAGAACCAGCACGGAAATCGCGGGATCTTCCTCGATCAAGGCCATCAGCTGCTCGCGATGCGTGCCTTGCCGGAGGTGAAGAACCGGCATTTTACCGACGATCGAATGAACCCGCTCGGCCATCGCATGAAGAGTCTGCTCGGCTTCTGCCCGCGCTTCGTCCTCCATAACCCGCTCGACGCCGAGCCAGTGTTGGAACTCCGGAGGCTCGATCACATAGAGCATTGCCACGCGGCCGCCGGTTCGATAGGCGCGCCTGCAGGCGAAGTAGAGCGCCGTTTCCATCTCGTCGGTCTGATCGACCACGACAAGAAAGATGCGCTCCTCACGACCGGGCACAGCATCTGCCTTCTCTGCAGAGTAGGGCGTCGTCAGATTGTCGTCCTCGATCACGGATCAAGCCCTCCGGAAGATCACCCCGGCCAGCCATCCGGCGGCGAGAGCGATGACAATTGCCATCATACCATAGAGCGCAGATCGCTGATGGGCGAAGTCGAACACATCGGCTTCCATCCCGACCTTGCTGATCTGAAGGCTGCTTTGCTGTGCTGCGGTCACCTGACCGCTCTTGAGCTTCAACACCTCGATCTGATAATGGCCGGGCGGGACATTGGCGGGAAAACTAAATGTCGTGCGGAACAGCTTGCGTCCGGGAAAGGTCACGGTTCCCGGCGACTTCGAGTAGAGGCCGGCTTTTTGCTTGTTGCGGATGAAAGCATTGGTGAAGGATTCTCTCTCATCCTCGCTGTAAGCCATGGCGTCGTGCGGTTTCAGCGACAGGTGATCGACGCCTAGACCGAACTGGCTGCGTACCGATTGCTCGGCGATGTCGTCCAAGTCACGGCTGGCGGCGATGGCGAAGAAGCTCGGGGCATCTTTGAACTCGACCCGGTCGCGATTGACCCAGATGCCGGCGATTCGCGATTTCCGCCTGACCATCTGGTCCTGCCTTGGCCCCTGCATGGTGATAACAATGTCGCCGTCGATGTCTTCGATCGCGCCGAACACCACCACGTTACCGCCGACAAAAGCCGTGGTGATAGCGATCAGACGATCGGAAACGTCGGCGGCGAGGCCATTGGCGTGTGTCGGACTCGCGACAAGTGAAAGCTGGCCGGCAAGGATCAGAAGGACGATCAGGAGGGTAGGGCGCTTCGTCATCGTCAATGGCCCGAATCGCCGAGTGAATAGAGATCGTCGGGGGTCGAGATCAGGTCGTAGCCAAGCTTTGCGCAGACAGCGAGCACGATCAGCGCCAGCAGGATTCTGATCTGCTCGCCCCTGAGCTTCGCGCCGACGCCGGTGCCGATCTGCGCGCCGATGACCCCCCCGACGATCAGCGACAGCGCCAGAATGATGTCGACCGTCTGGTTGTTGACTGCATGCAGAAAGGTGGTCACGGCGGTAACGAAAGCGATCTGGAAGAGCGAGGTGCCGACCACGACCTGGGTCGGCATGCCGATGACATAGATCATCGCAGGCACCATCAGAAAACCGCCGCCCACGCCCATGATTGCCGCGAGGATGCCCACGAGGAAGCCGAGCACCAGCGGGGTGAGCGCGCTGATATAGAGGCGCGAGCGCTGGAAGCGCATCTTGAAGGGGAGACCGTGCAGCCAGTGATGGCGATTGAGCTTGCCGCGGCCACTCCTGCGTGCCGTCTGGAACCAGGCGCGCACCGACTCGACGAACATCAGGCTGCCGACCACGCCGAGAAAGATCAGGTAGGAGAGCGAAATCACCAGATCGATCTGGCCTAGTTCGCGAAGCTCCTTGAACAGCCAGACGCCGAAGGCCGAACCGAGGGCACCGCCGATGACCAGCACGATCCCCATCTTGATGTCGACATTGTTGCGCCGCATATGCGCCATGACGCCGGAGCTCGATGACGCGAGGATCTGACTGGCTTCCGAGCCGACGGCGACCGCAGGCGGAATGCCGATGAAGATGAGAAGCGGCGTCATCAGAAAGCCGCCGCCGACCCCGAAAATTCCAGAGAGAAAACCAACGCCGCCGCCCATGGTCAACAATAAGAACAAGTTGACCGAAACTTCGGCTATTGGCAGGTAGATATCCATCGAATGCTCGGAACGAGAGAGCGCTGGCGCGGGCGGTCAAAATAGCGGCGCCACCATCGCCGGTCGCTGGAACCGCGTCAAGGGCCGCTCTCGCGAAAAGCGAGAATCGTGATGCCGGCGCACGCAACCGTGTCTTCATATCCGCACGCGGTATCGACGTCTCGAATCGCCGCGCTCAATCCTGGGCGTCCTGCGCTCGATCGAAGGCCTGATCGACGGGCAGCTGCAGAGCGTTCGCCAGATGATTGGTGCGGCCGGCGAGGGAAACGATGCGCAGGAACTCCACATACATGCTGTCGGTCATGCCCTTTGAGCGCGCGGCCGCTGTGTGGGAGTGGACGCAGTAGGTGCAGGCATTGGCGACCGAGACCGCCATATAAATCAATTCCTTGGTCAGCGGATCGAGCTCGCTTGGTGTTGCCATCACCTCTTTCACGTCAGTCCAGACGTCTTCGAGCAATGCTGGATCGAAGGCAAGATGGGGCCAGAGATTATTGATGAAATCGCCGCCGCGGGTCTTCTTGATGTCCTCGAAGACGGCGCGGACGCGAGGATCGGATGCCGGATCGGTCGGTGGTGCAATGGTGGACATGGCGGATTGCCTTTCTTCAGTGAGGTGTGGCGGGGCGGGCACTCAAGCGGCCTTTGGTTCAAAGAGCGCCGGCCGGCGGATTCAAGATCAAGGCGTGGACGACACCCTGTTCCGCAGGATTTTTCAAGGCCTTGGGATCAGGGTCTTCTTCGACATCTGCAGGAGATCAGGCCGGGGCGAATTGTCTCTTTCAAGCCGGCCGCCCGTTTGACGCTTCGGCCGGTCATGCTATGAGCATGTGTGTCACGCCGACATGATGTGGATAATAAGAACAACGCTAGTTGGAGGTCCAAAACTGCCCAATAGAAAACCCATCGCCACGTCCTTACCGATCGGCGACGACGTCAAAACCACCACCTGCTACATGTGCGCCTGTCGTTGCGGAATCAAAGTTCATCTTAAGAATGGCGATATCCGTTACATCGAGGGGAATCGTGATCATCCCGTGAACCGGGGTGTGCTTTGCGCCAAAGGCTCGGCGGGGATCATGCAGCATCACGCGCCGGCAAGGCTCACCCGGCCCCTGAAGCGGGTCGGCGAGCGTGGCACGGCGACGTTCCGGGAAATCGACTGGGACGAGGCCCTGACCATGGCGACGTCGTGGCTCGGAAAGATCAGGGAGGAGGATCCGAGAAAGCTCGCCTTCTTCACCGGCCGCGATCAGAGCCAGGCCCTGACCGGCTGGTGGGCTTCGCAGTTCGGAACGCCCAACTACGCCGCCCATGGCGGATTTTGTTCGGTCAATATGGCGGCGGGCGGCCTTTACACCATCGGTGGATCGTTCTGGGAGTTCGGCGAGCCCGATTGGGATCGCTGCCGCTACTTCATGATGTTCGGCTGTGCCGAAGACCATGACAGCAACCCGCTGAAGCTGGGCCTTTCCAAGCTCAAAGGCAACGGCGCGAAGTTTGTCTCGGTCAACCCGGTGCGCACCGGCTATTCGGGGATTGCCGACGAGTGGCTCGGCATCAGGCCGGGAACCGACGGTCTCCTGATCCTGTCGATCGTCCATGAGCTCCTGAAGGCGGGCAAGGTCGATATCGACTATCTGCTGCGTTATACCAACGCCGCCTGGCTGGTCATTCTTGACGACGGTCCTGGCAACGGCCTGTTCGTGCGCACCGCCGACGACAAGCCGATCGTCTGGGATCGCCAGGCGGATCAGCCCAGGCCCTTCGACGATCCAGCTGCAAAGCCGACCTTGAAGGGCGTGGTGACGCTGGCTAGCGGACGGAAGGCCGTGCCGGTGTTTCATCTCCTGGCGGAACGCTATCTGGATGAGGAATACGGCCCCGATCGCGTCGCCGAGGAGACCGGGATCGCGGCGGCCACCATCAGAAGGATTGCTGCTGAACTCGCGACCGTCGCCTTCGAGCAGGAGGTCGTCATCGAGCAGCCCTGGACAGATGCCTACGGCCGGCATCATCAGCGCATGATCGGGCGGCCTGTCGGAATCCATGCGATGCGCGGGATCTCCGCCCATGCCAACGGCTTTCAAACCTGCCGCGCCCTGCACCTGCTGCAGGTGCTCTTGGGCAGCATCGATTGCCCGGGTGGCTTTCGCTACAAGGCGCCCTTTCCGAAGCCGATACCGCCGGCACCGAAGCCTGCAGGCAAGCCCGGTCAGGTCAATGCGGGTCAGCCGATGCCCGGCCCGCCGCTCGGTTTCCCGCTGGATCCGGACGACCTTCTTGTCGACGAAGAAGGCCTGCCTAACCGCATCGACAAGGCGTTCTCCTGGGAAGCGCCGCTCGCCGCCCACGGCATGATGCATCTGGTGATCACCAGCGCCTACAAGGGTGATCCCTACCCGATCGATACGCTTTTCATGTACATGGCGAACATGGCTTGGAACTCGGCGATGAACGTCGAGGGTACGATCGCCATGCTGACGGCGAAAGATGAGGCGAGCGGCGAGTACAAGATCCCGCACATCATCTATTCCGACGCCTATTTCTCGGAGATGGTCGCCTATGCCGACCTAATCCTGCCCGACACCACCTATCTCGAACGCTGGGACTGTATCTCCGTTCTCGATCGACCGATCAGCTCCGCGGAAGGGCCGGCGGATTCGATCCGGCAGCCGGTGGTGACACCCGATCGAGACGTCAGGCCATTTCAGGACGTGCTGCTCGATATCGGCGCGCGCCTCGGTCTTCCCGGCATGACCTCCGAGGACGGCAGCCCGCGCTATCCGGGCGGCTATGCCGACTATCTCGTGAATCACGAGCGCAAGCCAGGCGTCGGCAGCCTCATGGGTTTTCGCGGGGCCGACGGCAGCAAGAAAGGTGTCGGCGAGCCGAATCCCGATCAGCTCGAGCGCTATATCGAGAACGGCTGCTTCTGGCATGACGAGATCCCCGAAGAAGCTGCCTTCTTCAAGCACGCCAATAAGGCCTATCTCGACTATGCGGTCGCGATGGGCTTCATCGACGCGCCTGATCCGATCGTCATTCAGCTCTACAGCGAATCGTTGCAGAAGTTCAGGCTGGCGGCCGATGGCCACTGGACGGTGCAGCCGCCGGAGGTCCATCGGGAACGTGTCGGCACGTTCTTCGATCCGCTGCCGTTCTGGTATCCGCCTTTCGAGGACCTGACCAACGACGAAGACAGCTTCCCGATGCATGCGATCACCCAGCGGCCGATGGCGATGTACCATAGCTGGGGATCGATGAACGCCTGGCTGCGTCAGATCCACGGCAGCAATCGCCTCTATATGAGCCGGCGTCGCGCCGCCACGCTCAAGATCGAGGATGACGACTGGGTCTGGATCACGTCCCGCCACGGCAAGGTCAGGGCGCAGGTGCGCCTTATGGACGGGGTGAACGACGATACGGTCTGGACCTGGAACGCGATCGGCAAGCGCCGCGGCACCTGGAATCTTTCCGAAGACGCGCCCGAGTCGCAAAAAGGATTTCTCCTGAACCACCTGATCGACGAACTCCTGCCGGAGCGGGCCGGCGGTTATCGCTATGCTGCGGCCGATCCGGTGACCGGTCAGGCGGCTTGGTATGACCTTCGCGTCCGGGTCGAGCGTGCCAATCCGAAGGAGGAAGCGATGTCGGAGCCGCAGTTCGACGTCCTGACGCCGCCGCAGGGTCGGCTTCGCATTGTCGACAATCTTCGCTACGGCGCGGATAAGAGCAACCGATGACAAGCCTGCCGAAAAAACCGCCGAGCAAGCGCCTCGGTCTGGTGATCGACCTGGATATCTGCGTTGGCTGTCATGCCTGTGTGGTCAATTGCAAAGAGTGGAACACCGGCGGCTATCCGGCGCCGCTCAGCGATCAGGAGCCCTATGGTGTCTCGGCGCGCGGCGCCTGGCTGAACCGGGTCCATTCCTATGAGGTGGACGAGGGCGACGACGGCCGAACCGTGCATTTCCCCAAGTCCTGTCTGCATTGCGAAAACGCGCATTGCGTCACCGTTTGCCCGACCGGTGCTTCCTATAAGCGCGAGGAGGACGGCATTGTCCTGGTGGACGAGGACAAATGCATTGGTTGCGGTCTCTGCGCCTGGGCCTGCCCCTACGGCGCTCGGGAGCTGGACGGCTCCGAAGGCGTGATGAAGAAGTGCACGCTCTGCATCGACCGCATCTATAACGAAACGCTCGCGCCCCAGGAGCAGGAGCCTGCTTGTGTCGCCACCTGTCCAGCGCGAGCACGTCATTTCGGTGATCTTGCCGATCCAAACTCGGACGTCTCACGCCTGGTCGAGAGCCGGCATGGTTACGATCTGATGCCGGAGATGGGCTATCGGCCCACCAACAAATATCTGCCACCCCGATCGGCCAAAGCAATCGATGACGAAATCGCCGCACCCGATGCCCTGACGCCTGAAGCCGACGGCGGTTTTCTCGGATGGCTGGACCGCGTGCTTTCGGATCTCTCCAAAGGCCCATCATGAAACCAGCCCCATCGATCATCGGTTTCACCGCGCTGTCGGGCCTAGGTTATGGCCTGCTGTTCGTGCTGGCGGTCGGCGTGCTGGCCGGGCTTGTGCCGACGGATCGTTGGCTGGGTGTCGCCGGTTTCCTTCTGGCTCTGGGCTCGATCACCGCTGGCCTCTTCGCATCGACCCTTCATCTCGGCCACCCGGAGCGGGCCTGGCGGGCGATCAGCCAATGGCGCAGTTCCTGGCTCTCGCGCGAAGGTCTGGCGGCGCTGATCACCTACATCCCCGCCGTCATCTTCGCGATCGGCTGGGTAGTCTACGAGAGCATTGCCGGCCTCTACGTCGTCATGGCGTTGGCTTCGGCTGCTGGCGCTGCGGCGACCGTCTGGTGCACCGGCATGATCTATGCCTCACTCCCGCCGATCAAAGCCTGGCATCAGCCGCTGACGGCACCGGTCTATCTCGCCCTGGCCCTGATGACCGGCCTGCTTGCCACCAATCTTCTCCTCATCCTGTTCGGAGCCCCCCGCATCGTGGTCGGCATCCTCACGCTGATCGCCATCGCCGGGGCCGCCGCCCTGAAGATCGTTTACTGGCTGACGCTGTCGAATGAGGGATCGTCCGGGCCAAATGCGGCAAGCGCCACCGGCCTCAGCCGGTCCGGCCTGGTGCGTATGCTCGATCCACCCCATACCCAGACCAACTATCTTCTCGACGAGATGGGCTTTCAGATCGGACGGAAACATGCGCAGCTCCTAAAGCTGCTGACATGCCTTTTCGGGCTGGTCATACCGCTGGCCCTGACGGCGATGACGCTGATGCAGGATCACTGGCTGGTGACGTTGTTGGCTCTCCTAGCATTCGCCTCTGGCATGATTGCGGTTCTGATCGAGCGCTGGCTGTTCTTTGCGGAGGCCGAGCACACGGTGATGCTCTACTACGGAAATGCCGCGTCGACCGCGGGTGCTGCCCGAACGGTCAGCTCGATAAAACCGTCGAGACGTGATGTCAGTATATCAGCCGAGGAGCCGAGACGCAGGCGGGCCTCGCCGGTACGCAGGCGGGCCACCAACATCGCCATGGACGAGGCTGATCCCGCCAGCTAGTGCTCGAAGGCGTAGGCGGCACTAGGAAAAACGAGAGCTGTGCTTGCTTGCGGGTTCGAGGGTCGTCAGAGACAACCGTGGCTCCAGATGAGCCAAGACCAAATCCAAATCGTCGTGCTGGCCGAGTTCTCGCTCAGGCAGCCGGACGCTGGATCTGCTCGGGCGCGTCGTTCAAGGAAACCGGCTTTTCGAACTCGGTCACGTCGCCACTTCGATCGCAGCAATAGAGGCTATGCAGGGTCGCAAGGACGGCCGGCGCTTCGACACCGGAGACGCGATAATAGATGGTTTGCGACGATCGGCGGGTCCGTACCAGACCATCCCGGCGCAGGCGCGCCAGATGCTGCGAGAGGGCGGATTGGCTGAGCCCGATCCTCTCGACCAGATCGCCGACCGAACGTTCACCTTCGATCAACGTACACAAGATCAACAGGCGGTGTTCGTTTCCAAGAGTCTTCAAAAGCCCTGATGCCTCTCTTGCCAGAGGCTGTAACTCTCGCGAATTCATGCCGCATCCCCAAATCGTCGGGCACCCCTAAGCGAACATCTGATCACGCACTTCTTACTTGGAGTGACATCAATTGACCAGTTCGAAAACACATAGTCCGGTCACCACGGGCTTTCCAGTGTGGAACTGGTCGGCACGACGTGCCATCCGCGGACTGTTGCTCGAAAGTGACGGTGTGAGGGGGTGCCAAGCTTGATGGCATCGGTCACCGGTTCAGGACTGATCGGTGCCGAACGCCCAGACGAGATTTCGCCCGGTATCCAGGAACTTAGCTGGATCATAGGCCTCGCCATCCAGGCGCACTTCGTAATGCAGATGGCGGCCCGTGCTGCGGCCTGTACTGCCGATCACACCGATGACGTCCCTGAACGACACGTCCTGTCCGACCTCGACGGTGACTTCTTTCAAATGGCCGAAACGCGTAGTCACACCCATGCCATGGTCGATTTCGACGGTGTTGCCATAGGGACCGAGCGGACCGGCATGGATGACGTGACCGGGCGCCGTAGCTCTAATCTTCGAATTCGGTGCGGCACCAAAGTCGAGCCCGCCGTGAAAGGCCAGCTCGCCGGTGATCGGATCGCTGCGTTTGCCGAAGGAACTGGTGATGCTGTAGTGGTCGATCGGCGCGCCGAGCGGCAAGGAGCGCGCCAGCGTTTGCAGAGCGATCAGCCGCTGAATGCCCGAAGTAATCTCATCTGGGCGCTCGGCATCGCCGACCTCGGCGCCGGCGAGCTGGAAAGGCCCGCCTTGCCCGAGCTCGATCTCGCCGGCGCGCGCCATCAGAAGATTGAGGTCCATGCCGGTCTGCGAGAACAGCTCCTCCAGCGCCTCGGCACGACCAAGTGCCCAGTCCTTGAGCCATACCTGCGCGCCCTCGTTCTGCTTTTCCTGAAGCTCGCTCTCGAGCTTGGTCAGCCTCCAGCGCAGGCCCATCTCTACACGCTCGCCGGCATCCCGCTGCTGGCTGATCTCGGCAAGCTGCGCCTCGGCCGCATCCAGGCGCTGCTTGAGATCGAGCTTTTCCGAGACGGCGCTGGCGAGCAGGCTTTCGGTTTCGGTGATCGATGCCTCGAAGGTCGAAATCAGCCGGTTGGCCGCTTCGCGCTGAACCTGGATCTGCTTCAGCTGCTGTTCCTGGCGTTCCAGCTGCTTGATCAGCGTGTGACGCAGGGTGCGCATCGCATGGAT
The DNA here is from genome assembly GCA_039028235.1 of Pseudomonadota bacterium. Lineage (GTDB taxonomy): Bacteria > Pseudomonadota > Alphaproteobacteria > Geminicoccales > Geminicoccaceae > JANQPX01. The sequence continues at coordinate 8,467 of JBCCIN010000022.1, read as the reverse complement.
CGTGCCGCGCTGCTGATCACCGGCATTTTCGAAGTTCTTGATCTCGTCGAGAAACGCCACCTGGGACTGCTTGGCGTCGGCCAGCATCCGACTGTAGGTGAGCTCGATATGCTTGATGTCGTCGACCGTCTGCGTCCAAAGGCCCTGTGCTTTAATGAAGGCGACATTTGTGACCGTTCCCCAGGCGGACAGGACGAAAAGTGCAGCGCCTCCGGCCAGAGTCCACCTGTAAGACCAGCACCAACGGCCTGGTCCCGTCTTCAAGACTCGGTCACTCAATTGGCGCAGAAACGCCAAGACAGCCTTCATTATCAAACCCCACCTATGTCCCGCTCCAGACAAGCTCCCAATACCCTGGGACAGGCGCGGCGCTCGACGGCTCCTGGGCATTTTTGCTGCCTCTAAGCAGAGCCAAATTACGGCGCGGATTATGTGAAGGATGCCTCCTGCGGGCAAGGTGCATTTGCTCGTTGAGCGCAAAAAAACGGCGTTTTCCACACGATTCTATGGCCTTCGCCACGGATTTGGTCAGCAGCGGGAGAGATTTTTTGCTGAGCCTGCTATCGAGAGTTGATGAGCCTGCCTGTTAAGAGGGCAATGCCACCTCTCAACGGTTGTTGGTGGCATCTCATCGATTCTTACTGGCAGGAGAGCATCTTGAACCCGCCTCGTTCGCCGGCTAAACAGCGGCTCCGGAACAAAGCCAGATCAGATGGGGAGGCGAGACCTATGGCCGGCCAAAGGCTCATCTTTCAGCTCGGCACCAACAACTGGCAACGCGGTGGCGAATTCGCGCCAGGCTCCGGCATACTCCACGAATCCCATCACCACGCCTATAACAGCCTCCCGAATACAAAAAGCTACTCGATCTATCCATCGAAAGCGCAGCGTTTCGAGGATGAGGACGTTCGGGTCTTCGCTCTCGATCACGATATTCCCATCTGCGAGTCGATCTCGCCGGTGAGCAGCTATCGCTGGCACGGCATGAGTGACGATGAAGTCGCTGCCTATCGCGCCCGGCTGACCACGGAGGTCAAGGCGTGGATGGCCAAGATCGAGCAGCGCACCGGCGAGCGCTTTGGCCTAGCGATCGCGCATCACACCTTCCTCAATCCCGTGGTCATGCGCGACATCATCCGGGCGCGTGTGGCCGACGGACTGCCGCGCATGCCGCTTCTTTGCTTCGCCCACGGAACGGCGCTCAAGATGTACGCAAATGAGCGCCGTGGCGACAAACCTGATGAGTTTCCGCTCCGCTTCCTGCCGATGATCGAAAAGGAGCGGATCTTCGATTGCGGCGATCCCGTCGGCAGCGTCGATCTGGCCGCTGCCATTTCGACGGAGCAGATTGACGCCCTGATCGACATCTTTCCGAATTTCCCGCGAGACCGCGTGGTGCTGTCGCCCAATGGCTACAACCAGGCAGTCTTTCAGCCGCCGGCTCGCTCCGGCAACACGCTCGACGAACGTCTCGCCGCCCTCAGCACCTTTGAGACGAAGCCCTTCGACGGCAGTCCGAGGTCGGCCCGTAGGGTCGAGGGAGACTTCGACGCGATCGTCGTCTTCTGTGGCAAGTTCGCCGACTGGAAGCGCCTCGATGCTCTGCTACACGCTGCGTCGCTCTATGAGCGCTCGTCACCGAAAATCGCGACTCTGATCGTCGGCTCCGGGCCCCATGAGGACCAGGTCAAGATGCAGACATTGGCGTTCGATCAACTCGGTCTTGAGGATGTCTTCTTTCTCGGACCGCGCGGGCAGGCGGAATTGGCCACCCTGTTCGCGGCCGCGGATATTGGCTGCTTTCCGTCGAAAAACGAGCCCTTTGGCCTGGTTTTCATCGAGTGCATGGCCTGCGGAACACCGGTGATCGGCGCCAACTCCGGCGGTCCCCGGGACTTCGTGACATCAGAGGTCGGCCGGCTGGTGGACGAGACCGACGACGCTGAGGCCCTCGCGGCCTCTCTCGCGGAGGCGATCCGGACGGCGATCGCGGAGGACTGGAAGACCACCAAGGGTTCGACCGCCGCCGAGCACGCCCGAGCGAATTTCAGCGTGGTCGCCCAGGTGCAGGCTTTGCTTGATGCGGTCGACCGGCTCGCACCTGAAGGGTGATCAAGATCCGCCGATGTCGCGCATTTGTTGGCTTTTTGGCCCAATCATACTAAATTCAACCTCAAATGCGATCAATCGTCGGAAATGCACCCGGGAGGTTGTGCTATGGGGTGGCTTCGGATGACCAGATATGGTTCGGCGGCTTTTCTTGTTATGGCGGTTGTCTGCCTCCTGATGCTCTCCGTTCTGCCGGCCATGGCGGATGACGACGATCCGTGGCCGGATATCCGCGCCCATCTGTTCGAGGAGCGCGAGATTCTCGATGGCGCCGGGGTGATCCGTCTGCAGGCGCCGAAACGGGCGGAAGATGCCGCGGTGGTGCCGATCAAGATCTCGGCGGACATGCCGCAGACCGAAGAGCGCTATATCGAGACGATCCACCTCATGGTCGACAAGAACCCGGCACCGATCGCGGGCGTCTTTCACATGACACCGGAAAGCGGTGTCGCCACCATCGCCACCCGGGTCCGCGTGAACGAATACACGAATGTGCGGGCGGTCGCCGAGATGAACGACGGCAGCCTCTATATGGCTACAGCCTTCGTGAGGGCGTCCGGCGGTTGCTCGGCGCCCGCCTTGAAGGACCATGAGGTGGCCATGTCCAGGCTCGGCAAGATGAAGCTGAAGCCGATCACGCCCTTCACCGCTGGCGAGCCCAATCAGATGCAGCTGATGATCAGCCACCCGAACTATTCCGGTCTGCAGATGGACCAGGTCACGCGCAATTGGGTGCCGCCGCATTTCATCCAGAAGATCGACGTCGCCTATGGTGGTCGCACGATCATGTCGGTCGAGGGCGATATCTCGCTCAGCGAGAACCCGTCTGTGCGCTTTTCCTTCGTGCCGGAAGGCCCGGGCACGCTGGAGATCAAGGCCGTCGACACGGAGGGTGGTGTGTTCGAGATGACCAAGCCGGTCGGCGCTGCCCCAGGCGCCTGATCCAAGGCGAAAACCTCTCGGGGCGGCAAGGCTCGGAAAGCCAGCGGGCCGCAATGATCGCCTTTCCATTCAGCGCGATCACCCAGCTGCCTTTTCAATAATCAACTAAAAGTGTATATTCGACTGGAAGTTCGCCTGTGTCATGGCGTATATTATGCTGCACAAATGTTCATTGCGCGATCGGAGTTGACATGACTGCCCGCCCGGAGTTCGCCCATCATGCCGTTCCCTGTCTGCCGCGCGGCGTCGAACTCAGATTCGATCCAGCGGAGAACGCATGGACCGTCTCCGTGCCGGCGCGGGTCGTGACCCCTGATGATATCGCCATCGAGGTCCTGAAACGCTGCGACGGCCGCACACCCATCTCCGCCATCATCGACGAACTCGCCCAAGCCTTCTCCGCCGACCCCGACCAACTCGCCGCCGATGTCGACGCCATGCTGCGGGATCTCTCCGAAAAAGGCATGATCGAAGTCGAACTCTAAGGCGCGGGGCGCGCCTACCCGAACTTGCCGACTGGCCGACGGGTCCGTGTCCCGGACTTGATAAGCATGTGCCGATCGCGCAGTGGGTGTTTCGCCGTCATTGGTTGGTGAAGGCGAAGCGGTTCTCTCAAAGACACTCGTAATCAGGGCACGTCGTGTCGGTCGAGCCATGCCATCAGGCTGCCCTCTGTGAGTGGCCTGGAAAAATAGAAGCCCTGCGCCTCATCGCATCCATTCTCCATAAGGAAGGCCGCCTGCGAGGCCGTCTCGACACCTTCGGCGATGACACGCTTTCCGAGCTGATGGCCGAGCGTGATGATCGCTTTGATAATCGCTTCGTCGTCGGAGTCGACGCCGATGTCGTCGACGAAAGCTTGTTCGATCTTGATCTTGTTGACGGGAAGCCGTTTCAAATATGCAAGCGACGAGTATCCCGAGCCGAAGTCATCGATGGCAAGGTCGATCCCGAGATCGACGATTTCCTGGAGAATCCGCAGATCGCGCTTGTCGGTCTCGACCAGCACAGCTTCGGTAATCTCGAATTCGAGCCAATCGGGCTCGATGCCGGCTGCCATCACGCTGCGCACCTGATCAAGGAAGCCGGGCTGCTTGATCTGAAGCGGCGAGACGTTGACCGCGATCTTGAAACGATGCCCGGCCTGCCGCCAATGCTTTGCGCGGACGGCGGCTTCATGCAAGATCCATTGTCCAAGCTTGCCGATAAGGCCGCTGGCTTCGGCAATGGGTATGAATGACTTCGGCTGAATGTCGCCGCATGTCGGATGGTGCCAGCGCGTGAGCGCTTCGACCGAAACGATGGATCTGGTCTTGAGGTCGATCTGCGGCTGATACCTGACGGTCAGCTGCTCGGTACGAAGAGCTTCGCGCAGCGCTTGGGTCATGCGCTGGCGGCGCATCAAATCCGTCCACATGCGGTCCACGAACACGCGATAGCGGCCCCGCCCGGCCGCCTTGGCGCTGTAAAGGGCGAGATCAGCCTGTTTCAGCAGTTGACTGACGTCGTCGACCTGGCCCCGAAATGGCGCAATGCCGATGCAGGCGTTGATGTGAAGCTCATGACCATCGATGAAAAACGGTGTTTCGATATGGTCGATCACCTGACCGGCCCAGTCGGTGCAACGGCAATCAGCGGTCGACTCAATCCTGACGACGGCGAACTCATCGCCGCCCATGCGGGCGACAAACTCGTGGGGTCCCGCCTTCTCGGTAAGCCTCCGAGCCACCGCGCGCAGCAGCTTGTCACCAAGCGGATGGCCAAGCGTATCGTTGATGTCCTTGAAGTCGTCGAGATCGAGGATCATCAGCGACTTCAGGGAGCCTTGGTCCGCATGAGCATCGACGGTTGTTTGCAGACGGAGCAGTAGCTGCGCGCGATTCGGCAGGCCGGTCAGCTCGTCGTGCATCGATTGATGCTCGACCCGCACAGCCAGGCTGCGCTCTTTGGTGACATCCTGCACAAAGGCGAACATCCCGCGAATCTCCCCCGATTCGTGAATGTCCGGTACGTAGTTGCCACGAACATAGAGCTGCCGGCCATGTTGGACGGGGAGGTGTTGCTCGAATTCCACGGGCTCGCCTGAAAGGCAGGTCTCGATCTTGGGCCGGACGTCCTGATAGGCAGCGTCGCCGATGACATCTCGAACCGCTTTCCCGCGAAGCTTGTCATTGGGAGTGCCGAACCAGCTTTCGTAAGCCTGGTTGTTGAATTGATAACGGTGCGTCCTATCGACATAAGCGACCAGGATTGGCAGTGCGTCAAAGTGTTCGCGAAGCCGCTTTTCACTTTGCCTCAGCGCCTGTTCGACATCTTTCGTCGGGCTGATGTCGACATGCAGGATCGCAGCGCCAGGCGCCCATTTGGACGATAGGGGGCTCGCCACGAACATGGTCCATTGCTCGTGGTCTACGGAGGCACAGACATACTCGAATGTCTGAATGCAGACGTTGCCGGCAAGAATGGAGCGCAACGCCTTGGACGCTTGACGAGCATAGTCAGCATCCGGTCCCTCGACATGGTCGCAGAGCTCGAGGTAGTTGGTGCCGACACCAAGAGCCTCATCTTCGAAGCCATGTGCGATCGCGTATTGCCGCCAGGCTTCGTTGACCGACATGATCGTACCCTGTCGATCAACGATCGCCACCTTCGCGTCCGTGCCGTTATGATTCTCGGCAACCGAATCGGCTTCAGGATAGGCACTCTTAGTCATTCTTAACATTGATCAACTTGTGCAGTAATTAGCTTGGCAGAGTGTTTATGCATATTGATAGGCAGATGGCAAGTTATTGACCAAAAGTTGTGCAATTGCCGCAAAGTCAATAATTTGGACAAATATTCAACTTCAAGTTTTCTTTGATTTCTGCGTTAGCTCCTCCTCATCGATTTTCGCAGGGCGGTGTGAGCCAGTGCAGATTTGAGGAGGCCACTAGGGCCGTCAATCCATCACATGCGGCCGCGGAGCTGCTCGCGCAGGTCGGCGACGGCTTGGTCGGTGTGTGGGATGTTGTAGAGGTCGAGGATCAGGTCGAAGGCGGTGGTGAAGTAGGTTTCCTCGTTGCGGAAATCGGCGTGGACTTTGTCGTGGAGGAGGGGGGGAAGGGCATTTCTTTTCTCGCCCGCGAGAACTAGGGGGAGGATGGTTTGCCTTTGCTCCTCGGTACCAAGTAGACGGTCGTTGATCAGCTGAATCTCGCCCGCGACGACATAGCTGGTCTTGCTGTCTTTGTTCTCATACTTCTTTCGATAGAGCGGTGTGCCGATCGTGATGACGCGATCGACTTTCTCGATCCGTTCGACGAAACGAGAAATGCTGGAACCGACACGGCTATTTTCCCAGCGGTCGAGGATAACGGAGATGCCGGCTTTCTGTAGGTCCTGGGCCAGGCGCTTTTCGACCCAGCGTTCGTGCTCCGGCTCGCCCCAGGCGTAGCTGATGAAGCAATCTGGGGGCTGGATGTCTTTGGACTCGACATAGGCCTGGACGCGGAAGATGGCTTGTTCGAAGAGGGTGCGTTGGTCGGCGGCGCGGCGTTGGGTTGTTAGCTCGGCATCCACCTCGCGGGATAGCTAGATGGGTTCGGCCATTCCTGGGAGGTCGACTGGCGCGCTGCATTCATCGCAGAACTTGGTGGTCTTGTTTTCGTTGAGCTGCTTTCGATTGGTGGCTCTCTGTTCATGGACGAATCTGTTTGCCGGCGCTGACGATTTCCTTGGCTAGGGAGACGGCTTGTTCACCGGGGCTGCGGGGCATTTTGCCGAAGTCCATGCTGTCCGGCGCCATCGTGGTCACCAGCTCGTCGAGGCGGAGTTCGGCGAAGATGTCGGCGAGGCCGAGCGCGTCGGCGCGGGCGCTGTAGAAGGCGACAAGACGCATATTGTATCGGTAGAGATTGACCAGGATGCTCACCAGAAAAATGATGAGCAGCACGATGCCTGTGCGCGTGACCGTCGTGGTCAGGAAGGGTGTCCATCCGTCGCCTTGTGAGGAGGCTTTGTGTAGGGCATCGATCTCTTTGTTCAAGTTGTCAATCTGGGTCTCGGTATTCGCCATCTCTCTGCTGATGTCACGCAGCCCCAGTTCTTGATCGTTAAGACGCAAATCGTCTGGAAGTTTCGTATCCTGAATGGTCGCCTGAAGCCCATCCGGCGTCTCGGCCTGGAGGAAAGGGCTGACGTCGACCGGCCTGATGCTGAGGACCGTCTCGCCCACCCCGACCGCCCATCCGCTCTCAGGGCTGACAAAGTGTACGGATCTAAGGGCAACCTCTGTGTCGCTTGCCTGCTGTTTCCAAGTCTTCCCGCCGTCTTGGGTCGTGAGGATCGTGCCCTCAACGCCCACAACCCACCCCATCTCAGGATTGACAAAATACACCGACCTGAGGAGAAGCCGCGTGCCGCTTTCTTGCAGTATCCAAGTCTTTCCGCCGTCCTGAGTCGCGAGGATCGTGCCCTCACTGCCCACGGCCCATCCGGCCTCGGGGCTGACAAAATGCACGGACATGAGGTCACGCTCCGTGCCGCTGTTTTGCGGTGTCCAAGTCTTCCCGCCGTCTTGGGTGGCAAGGATCGGGCCTTCATATCCCACGGCCCATCCGATCTCAGGGCTGATGAAATGCACGGACCTGAGGAGGACTTGCGTGCCGCTTGTTTGCGGTGTCCAAGTCTTCCCGCCATCCCGGGTTGCGAGGATCGTGCCGTCCCTTCCCGCGACCCATCCGATCACAGGGCTGACAAAAAACACGGACACGAGGTCATGCCTGGTGCCGCTGTTTTGGGGTGTCCAAGTCTTTCCGCCGTCTTGGGTGGTAAGGATCGTGCCCTCACCTCCCGCGGCCCAGCCGGTCTCCGGGCTGACAAAATGCACGGACCAAAGGGCAAGCTGCGTTCCGCTATTTTGCCGGTTCCATGTCTGCCCGCCATCCTGGGTCGCGAGGATGGTTCCCCCGTCACCCACGGCCCAGCCTGCATCAGGGCTGACAAAAGACACCGACCAGAGGTTGATTTCTGTACGGCTTGCTGATGGGTTCCAAGTCTTTCCGCCGTCCTGGGTGGCGAGGATCGTTCCCCCTAATCCCACGGCCCATCCGGTTTCCGGGCTGACGAACTGCGCGGAGTAGAGGTCACGCTGCGTTCCGCTGTTTTGCGGGTTCCATGTGTCGCCGCCGTCTTGGGTGGCGAGGATCGTTCCCCCTAATCCCACGGCCCATCCGGTCTCCGGGCTGACGAACTGCACGGAGTAGAGGTCACGCTGCGTTCCACTGTCTTGCGGGTTCCATGTGTCGCCGCCGTCCTGGGTGGCGAGGATCGTTCCTCCGTCTCCCACGGCCCATCCGGTCTCCGGGCTGACGAACTGCACGGACAAGAGGTGACGCTCCGTTCCGCTGTTTTGCGGGTTCCATGTGTCGCCGCCGTC
>JBCCIN010000021.1:0-25899 GCA_039028235.1 Pseudomonadota bacterium | reverse complement strand
GGTGATCATCAGCGTGCCGGCCAGGAGCGGGATCATGCCGAAGGCGCCTGAGGAGCCGACCTGATCGGTGCGGATCGCCGTCTGCGGGCTCCATTCGAGACCGAAGAGGAAGTCGGTCGCCGGCACCTGCTGGAAGAAGCGGAGCGATTCGAACAGCACCGAGAAGACGATGCCCGCGGTGGTCAGGATCGAAATCGCGGCGGTGATCAGGAGCCCCCAGGTGACCCAGCCCTCGACCTTGTTTCTCGCGCGAAAGTCTGTCTCGACACGGCCGATCGCCACCACCGCCAGGCTGACGGCAAGCGCCAAAGCCCCAATGATGAAGGCCACCGTGCCGATGCCGCTCAAGCGTCCGTAGAGGGACGCAGCGCCCTCCATACCAGCGGTCAGCTCACCCCTCGGCTGAAGCCCATCGGCAAGGCGCTTCACATCCGAAAAGAAGAAATTCCGTTCGGCACGAGACATGTCCGCCATTTCCGGCGGCAAGTTCGAAAGGACGACTGATTTCAGGACAGTATCGCCGAAGACGCTCCAGCCGAACCAGACGGCGAGCGCCGGACCGGCGCAAAGAAGAGTGGTGTACCAGGCATAATGGCCAGGCAGGGAATGGAGGGTCGAAATCTGGCCACCACTTTTATCCAGTGCGCGGCGCAATCCGAAATAATAGGCAGCGCCTGCAATCAGCAGAATAATCAGCGTGGTGATCATTCTTTATTCCTTCGTTTCGCCCCCCGAACTCAGAGGACGGATGGGAGCGCCCGAAGGCGCTCCCGGTAACAGGCTTTAGGACATCGGTGTGAAGCTGGTCGCCTGGGTGCGAACCGTCTCACGATCCTCTTCCGGCAACGGAATCAGACCCTTGTCCGTGAGGTAGCCGTCATCGCCATAGGCAGCCTCGCTGGTGAATTCAGTCACATACTCTTCCATGCCCGGGATCACGCCGACATGCGCGTTCTTGACATAGAAGTATAGCGAACGGGACACCGGATAGTCGCCATCCGCGATCGCCTCGAAGGTCGGCTCGACGCCGTCGACCAGGCTGCCCTGCATCTTGTCGAGGTTCTGATCGAGGAAGCTGAAGCCGAAGATACCGAGTGCTGCGGGATTGGCTTCGAGCTTCTGCACGATCAGGTTGTCGTTTTCTCCAGCTTCGACGAAACCACCGTCCTCGCGCATGGTGGCGCAGACCGCCTCGAATTTTTCTTCATCCGTCTCTTCGAGTGCCGCGATCGCCGGAAAGGCCTCGCAGCCGGTTTCCATCACCAGCTCGACGAAAGCGTCGCGAGTGCCGGAAGTGGGCGGCGGGCCTAGGACCTCGATCTTCGCGTCCGGCAGGCTAGGATCGATCTCGCTCCAGTTGGTGTAAGGGTTGGCGACGACCTCGCCGTCCACCTCGACCTCAGCGGCGAGGGCCTGGAAGATCTGCGGCACGGTCAGGCTGACCGGATCGGCGCTCTTGGAGTTGGCGAGCACGATGCCGTCAAAGCCGATCTTGACCTCGGTGACGTCCTTGACGCCGTTGGATGCACAGAGCTCGCGCTCACTGTCCTTGATGGCGCGGGATGCATTGGTCATGTCCGGGTGCTCTTCACCGACGCCGGCGCAGAACAGCTTCAGACCGCCGCCGGAACCGGTGCTCTCGACAACCGGCGTGGCGAAGCCGCTGGTCTGGCCGAACTGTTCGGCGACTGCGGTGGAAAACGGGAACACGGTGGAGGAGCCGACGATGCGGATCTGATCGCGGGCTTCGGCAGCTCCGGCAAGGGCGACGCTGGCTGTCATGGCGGCGAGCGCGAAGGTGGTGCCTCTCATGGAGGATCTCTCCCTAGGTTTCTTTGATCACGCTCGAAGTCATGAGCGCCTATCATCACCCTCATGTGACGTTTCGATGACAGAATGATGACAAGCCACCTGAAAAAGGCTGCGGTCAGGCGGCCACCAGATGAATGGTGACGGTGGTGCCGACCCCGACCTCGCTCTCGAAGGCAATGTGGCCGCGATGGCGGCGAAGGATATGCTTGACGATCGCAAGGCCGAGGCCGGTGCCGCCGAGGCGGCGCGAGCGCGCCGGGTCGACACGGAAGAAACGCTCGGTCAGCCGCGGCAGAAACTCGGCCGGGATACCTTCGCCCTGATCCTTGATCGCCACCTCGACGGTGCGCCTGCCGGTGAGCGGACCGGCGCCGGGTGGTGCTTTGTCGAAGAAGCGAAGGTTGACCGTAACCTCGCTGTCCTCGCCGCTATATTTGATCGCGTTGTCGATCAGATTGGTGAAGAGCTGCATCAGCTGGTCACGATCACCCAAAACGTCAGGCGGGCTATCGACCTTATTCACCACAAGGCTTACATGCCGTTCCTTCGCATAGGGTCGAAGGGCATCGGTCACGGCGCCGATGGTGTCGGTGACGCTGACCCGGTCGACCGGTGTGACATGCTCGTTTTGCTCGATCCTGGAGAGGGAGAGCAGATCGTCGACCAGGCGCGACATGCGCTCGGCCTCCGCCCCCATGGTCTTAAGGAACTGCGCCTGGGCGTCGGGATCGCCCTTGGCCGGCCCCGCCAGCGTTTCGACGAAGCCGCGGATGACGGTGAGTGGCGTGCGCAGCTCATGGCTGGCGTTGGCCACGAAGTCGGAACGCATGCGCTCGATCGCCACCTGATCGGTCAGCTCGCGCAGGCTGACCAGGGCGGCGGGGCGCTCGTACCAGCGGCAGGGCGCGATGCGACCACCGAACGCGCGCGACGGCGGCCCGGCAAGCTCGAGCTTGACCTCCACCTCATCGCTGCCGTCGAGCACATCGTCGACCGCCGCGAGAAAGCCGGGATCACGGATCACCGTCTCGATCGGCTGGGCTAGATTGTCCCGCTCGAACAGGGTCTTCGCGGCGGGGTTGGCGCGCTCGATCCGCCGGTCCTCGAGCACCATCAGCAGGGGATCAGGCAGAGCATCGACAAGAGCCGATAAGGTTCGATCCAGTTCCCGCTGGCGCCCGCGCATGCGCTGCAGGCTCTGTTCCACCTTCTCGGTCATCACCGGCAGCGAGTCGCCGCCGAGCAGCTCGAAGCCGCCGGTCTGCGACTCGGCCCTGTTCATCAGACCCTGAAGCTGACGCTCGACCACCGAAAGCCGCCGCTCGCGCGCAAAAGCGAGCAGGCTTGCGATCGCGAAACCGACGACAAGGCCGACCAGGGACGGTCCGAGATCGAGAAAGCCGGTGACGAACAGGAAGACAATGGCCAGCACCGCCGGAAGCGACAGCCTTGCGGCGCGCGCCAGCAGTCGGGAGAGCGGCATCGCCGCCTGTTTTTGCCGCTCACCGGCCTCTCTCTTGGTCGCTTCCGGGCTGATCGCCATGAACGGGTTGTCCCGGCAAGAATTCGACGGCATCTGAACGCCCTTCGAACAAAGCCCCTTTGCCGGATGAAGGCAAGCCGCAGCCTGCGTCGTTTTCTCCGTGCCGAGGTCGCGCCGATGCTTTATGCAGGAGCCATGCTGAAAGCGCTGACCAGACGGCAGATCAGGGTAGCGACCGGCTTGCCGCCATCGGTCCGAGGTGCGCTGTGGATGTCTGCGGGTGCCGCCTTCTTCGCCGTGATGATCAATCTGGTGCGCTATCTCACCGAGCATGTCGATCCGCTCCAGGTGGTGTTCTTCCGAAACGTCTTCGGCCTGGTCGCGATCCTCCCCTGGCTCCTGCGCCAAGGGCGGCCGGCGCTGCATACCGAGCGACTGCATCTGCATGTGATCAGAGCGCTGATCGGCGTCGCCGCCATGCTGCTGTGGTTCAACACACTCGCCCTTATGCCGCTCGCGGAAGCGACGGCGCTGAGTTTCACAGCACCCATCTTCACCAGCATTCTCGCCGTGTTATTTCTGGGCGAGGCCATGCGCAGCCACCGCGTCCTGGCGATCGCGTTCGGCTTCTTCGGCGCGCTCATCATCGTCCGCCCGGGCGTCGCTGCCCTCGATCCCATCGCCCTTCTCGCCATTGTCACGGCGCTCGTCTGGGGCAGCGGCACGGTTCTTCTCAAGTATATGTCGCGCACCGAGTCCACCTCGGCGACGGTCATCTATCTGCCGCTGTTCCTCACGCCGATCTCGCTGGTGCCGGCGATGTTCGTCTGGACCTGGCCGACGCCGGAACTCTGGTTCTTCGCCCTGCTGTTCGGCACCGTCGGCACGCTTGGCCATGTCTGTCTGACGCGCGCCATCACCATCGCGGATGCCACTTCGGTCATCCCCTTCGACTACCTGCGCCTGCCCTTCGTCGCGATCATCGCCTATGTCGCCTATGGCGAGATCGCCGACATCTGGGTCTGGCTCGGCGGCGCCCTGATCGCCGCCGGCGCCCTCCACAACGCCCATCGCGAGTCGCGAGCCGCGACGGGCTGAACGCCGGTCGTGAGGCACGACCGCCATGACGCCGCAAGACGCGCCGGCTTGGGATTGCGTGGAAACTCTCACGGATAGGCGCGCGACATGAAGGGCGGTTTCGCGGGGGTGGACGCTTCGCTACACTCCGGCTTCATACATGAACTACGGACACGTCAAAAAAATGTTCAGAGCGGATCTTCTGGCCGGCAAGCATATTTTGATCACCGGCGGCGGCACCGGGCTCGGCAAGAGCATGGCGGCGCATCTCCTCGAACTCGGCGCCGAGATCGCAATTTGCGGGCGACGCGAGGACGTGCTTCAGGCGACGGTCGAGGAACTGACCAAGGCGACCGGCGGCACCATGACGGCCCATGCCTGCGACATTCGGGACGCCGAGGCGGTCGAGGCGATGATGACCGATCTGTTCCAAAAGCAACCGCTGGACGGTCTGATCAACAACGCCGCCGGCAACATCCTGGCGAAGAGCGAGATGCTGTCGCCGCGTGCGGTCGACGCGGTAGTCAACATCGTCCTGAAGGGCTCGGCCAACTGCACACTCGCTGCCGGACGCCGCTGGCTCGACCTGGAGCGGCCCGGCACGGTGCTGAGCGTCACCACCACCTATGCCTGGACGGGGTCGGCCTACGTGCTCCCCTCCGCCATGGCGAAAGCGGGCGTGCTCGCCATGACTCAGAGCCTCGCCGTTGAGTGGGGCGATCGCGGCATTCGCCTGAACGCCGTAGCACCCGGCCCTTTCCCGACCAAGGGAGCCTGGGACCGCCTGGTGCCCAATGCCGAGATCGCCAAGGCGTTTGAAACGCGAAACCCGCTCGGCCGCCCAGGTGATCACCGGGAACTCACCAACCTCGTCGCCTTCCTGATGGCCGATGGCAGCTCTTATGTGAACGGCGACGTAATCACCATCGACGGCGGCGAATGGCTGAAGGGCGCAGGTCAGTTCAGCTTCCTGCAGGACCACATGACCGATGAAGACTGGGCCGCCATGCGCCCCAAACGTGGCACGGCGACCTCGTAGACGTGGACCGCGGGTGCCCGGACTGCGGGTATGCGCCCAGGTTTTCGTGGAATGTCGATTGGCGGAGACGACGGAAGGGAACCAAAAAGGGATGTTCGACGTTTAGTCTTTTGAGCAATTCATTGTCGGACGAAGAGGAGAGAGGTTGATGTCGACGCGATCGTTCCTGACGGTGATCGCATTGGTCCTGGCACTTGCCGCAGGCGCCGGTGTTCTCTTGATCGGACAGAACGTCAACCAGGCGGGTGCCGGCGGCAAAGCCCTGATCGGCGGGCCGTTCAGCCTGGTGGATCAGCGGGGCGAGCGCGTGACCGAGAAGGATTTCGAAGGCCGCTTCATGCTCGCCTATTTCGGCTACACCTTCTGCCCGGACTTCTGCCCGCTCGGTCTCAGCACCATCACCGAGGCGCTGGAGCTGTTACCTGAGGAAGAGGCCGACAAGGTCGCCCCCGTCTTCTTCACCGTCGACCCGGCACGCGACACGGTCGAACAGCTTGCCGACTACGTCACCCACTTCCACCCCAATCTCCAAGGCCTGACCGGCACCGAGGAGGAAGTCGCCACCGCCGCCAAGGCCTATCGCATCTATTACAACATCCCCGAAGATGCCGGCGACGACTACGCCGTCGATCATTCCACCTTCACTTACCTGATGGGTCCCGACGGCACCTACCGCACCCATTTCGGCCACGACACCACCCCGGAAGAACTCGCCGAACGCCTGAAGTCCGAGCTCGAAAAAGGCTAACCCCCACCCCCTTGCCCAACCCCCGAGAACCCGCTACATACCCACCTTCAAAATTCCTCAAAGCGCCCGTAGCTCAACTGGATAGAGCGTCTGACTACGGATCAGGAGGTTGGGGGTTCGAATCCTCCCGGGCGCGCCAATCTTTTCAATAAGTTACACGGAATTTGCTCCCAAATATTTTTGCAATGCGCGATTTTGGGAGCATATTGCGATCAATTTGGTAAAGGAGAGGAGTCTCGGTTGTGTTGCCGTTGCTCCACAGGTGATAGGCAAGCTTGCGCTAAGGATTGCAGAAACTACCTCCAAAGGCTGAATATTGTTCAACATGATCTGACTACGCTCTAGCCGAGCATGAGATCGAAGTAGAGCACCATGTCCTCGACAGCTTCCAAAGAAAGAGCCGCTTCGTCAGCCGGGTCAGACGGAGATAGGTCGCCGCTGGCCACAATCGACAAGCGATGATCGCCGGCGAGACCCGGGCCAAAGGCCGCCAACGCGCTGGTGCCGACATAGCCTGGGAAATCCGGAAGCGCGGCGAAGCCTTCGATCACCTGATCGTTGATTGAAATCCGCGTCCCGGTCGCCAACGCCGTGCCTGCCAGCTTGATCAACAGAAGCGCTCGGCCAATGTTGATGCTATCGGCGCGAAGCGGCAGGGGAATGGCGCGGTCATCTAGCGACAGGATTGTCTCGACCCCCGGCGCGTTGGTCTGCAGCCGGTGGAACGCCGTCGAGAATTCCTGTCTGAGGCTGAAGGCGCGGGGCAAGGGGGTGGCGCTCAGAACCTTGGCTAGCGCTCCCTCTAACTGCGCGTTCTCGCTCTCGACGCGCTCGCGCAGTATGCCGTCGCTCTCCGCTGCATAGTTGATGTGCAGGATGACATCGTTGATGGTCGCATAGTTGAACGGCCGGAAGGTCTTCGGCAGCGTGATCTTCCAGCTGCTCTCGACCGCCCCCGCTCCTTCGAACGGCATGTAGCGCGGATCGCTGAAGCTGAACTCGAAGACGCCGGAGTCGTTCTGCGCGGTGCTGGTGGCGATCTGCACCATATGCCGCAGGGGGCTGTCCGAAAGGCCCGAAGTCCCATCCAGGGTCGGCTCAACGCGCATCTTCGATCCCGTCAATGTCAGCGTCGCCGGAATGTTGACATAGGGGCCGGTGACGCAGGCGATCGACAGCCGAACCGAACGGATGCGCCGCCGATAATGGCCGGGATAGAGGAGATCGAAGGCGAATTCGGGGATCGTGACATTCGCCTCGCCGGTCTCGCGCAACGCCATCAGCGCGCCGGGATCGAGCTGCAGCATCGAGAACGGCTGTGCGATCTCGAGCGTCCGATAGTTGGTCTCGATATATCGCTTCTCCATCGCGACAAGATCGACCGCGAGCTTCTCGCCGGAGAGCAAGCCCGCCCGCCCCGCTTCCCAATAGGTGGGCTGCAAGAGCGTGGCCGTATCGTCCGGTCGCTCGAACCGGTAGGCCTGCTCGGCCAATTGCGCCATGGACAAGGCCGCATTGAAGGCGCCTCGATAGATCGTCTGCAATGTCGAAGCGAGCCAGGTGTAAAGGTCCTGGTTCGCAAACTTCGACTCGTAGAATTCGAGAATTTCTTCTTGGTCCTCAACCGCCTTCTTGTGATTGTCGCGGGCCTTCTTGGCGATCTCGACCCTGATCTCGGCGGCGACGATGCGCTTTTCGATTTGCTTGAGCTCATGTTCCTCCAAGGTGTGCTGGTGCGACCAGCCCGTGCGGCGGCGCTGGAAGCCGGCTTCCAAGGAGGCCGATTTGCTCAACACGTCCGAAAGCTTTGCGGTATCGGAGAACATCTTGGACCAGTTCTCCGTGCTATTGCCGAGCTCGGAGCCGCCATACTTCATCGCGAAAGGCGAGCCTAGCTGGGGGATCAGATGCAGTACGCCTGCCGTGCCGCTGAGAAGTGCTGATGCGGTGTAGGAGATGCTCGACGTATGGGTCAGGATTTGCTGTGTGCGCTCCCAGGACAGGAGATCGGTCGAGATCTGCTCGTCATAGTAGTCCCGCCGATATTCGAGCGCGGCTTTCTTGCGATTGAGCTCTTCCAAGGTCTCCTCGGCGATCTTCATTTCATTCTCGCGGACGCTGGTAACCAGGTTCTGCATGTTGATCGCCTGGCTGATCCGCAGCGTCGCCAATTCCTCGGCGTCCCGCTTTTCGATCGCTGCCTGCAGCTTGGCGCCGAAGCTTTGAATCAGCCCGGTATAGTCGCGCGCTTTGGCGATCAGATAGGTGAAGCGATAAGGGGGCAGATTGCCGGCACCGGCGCCGAGAATATCACTCAGGCTCAATCCCGCTGCCCGCGCACGGACCAGCGCGTTCGGATCGATCTCGGGGGCAAAGAGCGCCAGATCGACACGTTCGCCGTCGATATTGAGGCAATTGTGGATCTTGAAGAGCCTGTCCTCGACCCGGTCCCAAAGGGCCAGGAGATCATCATTGCGCGGTATGCAGAAAACCGGTCCGACCTGCTTGACCACCGAGACCGTGAATCTGTCCGGCTTGACCAGATCCCAGATCCGCCAATCGCGGGCGTTTATGCCGGTTGTCCTGCCGAACGACCGCTCGGCATAGGCGTTGCCCGTCCGCTTCCAGCTCAATTGCCGTCCGCCGACACCATCCTTGGCGTGCGCTTCGACAAAACGCGCCTCGGCCTTCTCGAATTCGGCCAGGGCTTCCAGAGCGGGCAGGCCCGTCAACGAATCAGGCAGTTCGGCGACCGTCTTGTCGTCTTCGAACATCTGCTCGGTATTGCCTCTCGCCTCGGCGTCGATCCGTTCCGCCTTCGACATCATGCGGGCGCTGTCGTAGCGGATTTCCGGCGCGACCTTGGATTCGACACCGGCCGCCAATTCCGCCGTGAACAGATCGCTGCGCTCGACCTGGACGAAATCGCGCTTGGCCGTGACGCTTTGATCCTTTTTGGCGAGGCTCAGATGGTGGATGTAGAACGTCTCGACCTCGATCAGGAAGTCCGAGCCGTCATCCATATGCGGCTTGATCCGCTCATAGGTGCGCGGGGTGACCGCGCCTTGTCCGCAATCACCGACGTCGGCGGGCCGGTCTCCCAGGATCTGCCGCGCCATATCGTAAAGCACATGCGCTTCGTCGACCGTCTCGCGCTGGAAGGTTCGGAATAGACTATCGGCCCAGTCCAGCAAATTCTCAACATAGCGCATGACGATGTTCTTCTGGAAGGCCGACAGGCGCAGTCGCGCGATGGCATAAGGATTGAAGGGATCCTTGCGATAGGCCTCCTGAGCATCTTCGTCCGTCAGGATGTTGCGCAGCTTCTTGGGCGATAGCCCCTGAAATTCCGCATATTGCCAGACGCGATCCCGTTCCGCCTGCAAACGGGCGCGCGTCGACAGCGACCCGAGGTCGATATCGGCATCGAAATCGGCCGTGGGGTCGAAGATCGTGGCGTACCAGGCCTGTGCTGCGGCATAGTCGCCCCGCGCATTTTGGTGCGCCGCCAGGAGGGCAGGGATGTACATGAAGATTTCGCGGAAATAGACGCCCAGGGGTCCGGTGTAATCCAGCTTGTCGACGGGGCCGACACGCCTGGTCTTGTAGTTCGAGCTGGTGACCAGATGGCTCGCCTCGCCGAACTGAAGCTGCGTTTTCTTGTCGAGCAGACCGCTAACGCCGTCATAGAACAGCGTCCGGCTGAGATCGGTCAGCACCGTAGTGCCCAGACGGCGGGCCTCATAGGGCCGCTTGTCTGGTTGATGGCTGTAGGAGAAGAACGAAACGTCGCTGTCCTTTTGCAACAGAAGTGACGGCAAGGACCAATTCGAGAGAGGCCCGAGAATGCGCGCGCTCGGATCGTTGATCCTGGCGATCGACGCGCCGAGATCACCGCGCCGAAGGTTCAGAGCCTCTAAACCGTTTGTCAGGCTAGATTCCGAATACCCTGCTCCCAGCAAATTACGCCTCAAGGCGTCATGAGATGATGTGTAGTCGAGCACCGCGCCAGCGGATGCCGGCTGATAGGTGCCTGCGCAGAAGACGGTCTGCTCGTAGAGGCGCAGCGTACTGCCAGTCTGCGATGCATGCAGCGCCTGCCTGTTGATATCCCAGCTATTGCGCAAGGTGTTGTAAAGGAGATCTTCAGGCGCTTCGGCTCTCCGTTCGAACATATCGACATCGAATTGAATGAGCCGGGCGCCGACATTGAGCAGCAGCCTGTCACCTCGGATCGATGGATAGACTTTTTGCCAGGCGGGCGCGCGCAGCGTGTAACCTTCGCGATAGCTTGAATGACCGAAGAGTTCGTCCGACAATGTCGGAACGAGAGTGGTCGGATTGGCTGACGATTTGAAAGAGAAGCCCTCGAGCTGAATGCCGCCTTCCATCATGGTCATCGATCTGCCGAGTGAAAGCTCCTGTGGCGGTGTCCAGGAGCCATCCAGGCGCAGGGCGCTATATTTCACCTTCAGCGTATGCTGATAACCGAGAAACTTGTTCTCACCATCCTCGACTTCAGTATTCGCCGCCGTGCTTCTCTCAAGCCAGAACACGTGAAGTCGATTGTTGTACATGATGGGCGACACATCGCGCGCGCCGATCGCGACGTCGATCTTGCGTCTCGCCGAATAGCTGATGCGCCGGGTCGAGGTCAGCTTGCTGAACGTTAGATTTTCGATTGTCCAGTAATAATAGACCGGCGGGTCATCGGACGTGCAGCCAAAGATATGCAGAATGTCGGTCTTGCTTGACCAGATGTGCTCATGATAGGCGCCGGCGATCCGCAGACTGGCAAGCTCCTCGAAGCCTCGGAGATAGGCGGCGTAGGCATCGAGCACCGTCTGCTCATTGATATCCTGCTGCAACAAAGTCTTTTCGAGGTCTTCAAACAGCGGCGTCTTGTTGTCGCGAAGCGCGGGCTGCATGTAGTTTTCGGGCCAAAGGAAAACCTTCCTGTTCGCCTCCCACACGCGATAGTTCTTCCGCCACTCCCACTCATCGCGCGGAATACGCGTCGGGCTGACATGCACATGATTGGCGGCATTGGTGCTTCGCCGATCTTGTTCGAGGTTGAGAATGATGCGGTGAACATAGGTCTGGAGCGAACCGGTCGCCGAGACCACGCGCGAGGTGCGCGCGCACCCCTCCATTTCCGGATCGATCAGATAGTAGTTGTAGAGGTCCGCGACGTCGTCGAACCGGCCGGCACTGCCGCGTATCACATGATCGACCAGAGCGTTTCGCCTCAGGCCGCGCAGTGTATCCTGATGACCGTCGAGCACGCTTTCGAAGCTGATGGGATCGCCGATGCGAAGCTGCAGTGCCGCCAACAGACTCTCCGCCCCTTCGCCCAGCGCCTCGGCGCTGGTTGAGGCCAGAAGCGCCATGGCGTCGGCGCCAAGCTTGCGCACGTCGGCAAATGCCACGATGCGACGCAGGTGATCGAGCGCCAGGACTGGAATCGCCGGCAGATCGGCGCTTGTCTCAAAAATCCGCACCGTCGCCTCATCAGCACCGGCCGCGGTTGCAAGCTGAAACGTGTCGGCAGCGGCGAAGCCACTGGCCTGGGTGTGCGCCAGCAGCACAGCATTGACGGAGGCGGCGTGGTCAGAATCGTCGGCGCCGGCCATCAACGCGTCGACATAGGCAGCGAGTGCCAGGACTGTTCGGCGCGTATAGGACCTGACGGGGTCGGCGAGCGCAAAGAGGCCTCGGTTGGCGTCGATGAAGGTCACACCGACGGCGTCGACCGCATCATGGTTGAGTGCGGCGATCGGGCGCGAGAGGGCGGCGACGCCATTTCTGAGATCGAGCGGACCGCCACCGTCGAAGGCGTCGATCATGGCGGGCGAGGTGAAGTCGACGCCGGCGAGCGTCGCGAGCGCAGCGAACTTGTCCTCGTCAAGCGCAAGGGCGCCGGCCAACTGCGCCGGGAGGAGGGTCCGAAGGTTGTAGGAGTCAAGGACGGCCTGCAAATCAGCTTCCGTCACGCCCGTGGGAAAGCCGCCCGCTGGCGCCGTGACGGCCGGCGTCAGGTCAACGCCCTGCTTCAATCGAAGCATGTCCCGCTCGACATTGTCGAACAGGGCTTTGTTCGCCTCGACGATCGCTCGAGACTGCTCTTCGCTGACACCGTCAAGAAAAGCGAAAACGGTCGGTGCAAAGTGGTGCGTTTCGTTCTGCTCGATATCGGCGACCGCCCCGTCCGCGATCGACGCCCCATCGACAAAGATCCCATCTGCGACCGGATCGTCGACCAGCCCCATCAGCGCGCCGAACGTCGTCAGATCGATCGGCAGCCTCGCCAAGGCATCGACGAAGTTCAGCAGCTCTATCAGCTGGGCGGCGTTACTGACGGCGCCCGATCCCGAGACGATGCGAACGCTGAGGAACAGCGACTCGATGTCCAAATCGAGCGCCTTGGCCAGAACTGCGTGGCGAAAGAGCTGCGTCAGGTTTGCCGTGGTCAGCGAGAAGCCCCGGTCGGCTTCGTCCGACGCCGCCGGATCGATCCCAAGGGTGGGGGCGAGAGCAATGATCAGATCGAGAAGCTCGGCATCCGAAACTTCCAACGCCACGCGCAGCCGTTGCGACACGAAGGTGCCGGCATTGGTCCCCGTCTCGGGCAAAGAGGCATCGTCGCGCAGGCCGGGATGGATGAAGCTGATCGTGGGGGCGGGAAACGGCGTCTGATCGGCCCCATCGGAGACGACGTTGAACAGCCGGTCCATGAGCGAGAGCTCGTCATGACCGACGACCGCTTCGGAAATAGGGCCGACGAGGGCGAGAACCACGTCGACGTCGAGATCGAAACGCTCCGCTATCTGACGGATCTGCGTCAACGCGCCGATCGAGCTATCCGAGAGTCCACCGCCGGCGCGCGTCAGGGCGAGATCGAGGGTGGTCACGTCCCAGCCGATCGCGGTCTTGAGGCGCCAGAAGCGATGCGCTCTGTCAAGCGTGGACCGCGACATGCCGGAGACCCGCTCGATGTCGTTCTGAACACTGCTGTCGTTGCGCTTTTGCGCATTGATCTGAATGTTGGCAGCGCCCGAATTCGTGACGAATGCCGTCGCGACGAGATCGCCGAAATCCTCTCGGGAGATCGCCATGCCCGCCATGATGTCCTGCACATCGAACGGATTGGCGACCGAACCGGAGCGCGCGAAGGTCATACGATAGAGGCCCTGAAGGAACCCCCATCCCGTGCGCGCCGTCTTGATCATCCTGTAGGCCGGCAGCGATAGCTCGAGCGCGGCCGCATTCCGATCTTCCGCCGTGGCGCCGGTGCGGATCATTCGCTGGATCTCGGCGCGATTGGTATCGAAGTCCTGCACATAGCGATCCGCCGTCGCAACGCGCAGATCGAATGGCGTGACAAAGGACCGAAGCGCCGCCGGCAAGGTTGCCTCGTAGACGCGCTCGCGCACCAGGCTCTGATCATTCAGATCGATTGTGTTGTCCGCCCGCTTGGCGACGGCGGCCTCCAGGATCTCGTTCATGATTTCAAGCGTGGGGACCAGATCATGCGTGTTGTCGCAGGTCAGCGGCACGGTCCAAAGATCGGGGCGGCGTATCTGCAGCTTGAGCGCGTGGTTCGCCTTGTTGCCCTGGAATTCCCTTTTGGTGACATGCTCGTCGACGAAGGTCATCAAATCGACGAAGTAGGCGGCCGGGCTCAGGATCGAGTCGCAGTGGGCGCAACTGCAAAAACTCTGACTGCCGAACAGATCTTCGTAGCCGGGGAGCTGTTTCAGGCCGTCGCTGACGTCTTCCGCGGTCCCGCGCCAGGGCGTTCGGACACGATCCCAGCGCAGTTCGTCGACCAATGTGCCGATCAGATTAGTGACATCGGAGCGCGCGCGCTCGGCGCTCTCGTAGATGAGGCTGACATCCTCGATGGCAAGGCCGGTCTTGGCGGCAATGGTCTTGGGATCGCTCGCCGCGATGTCCATGCTCGAGTGGAAGCCGGCCTGCATGAGGGCGGCTGCGGTCTCGACATCTTTGGCGACGTGAAAGGCGCGCGCGCGCGCTTTGACGGTAGCCAGAATTCCGATCCGATCACCCTCGTCGATACCCTCGAAGTTCAGCTGCTTCATGTCTTCGGAGTTCGGCGTGTGGTCGAGGCCCAGGAGGTCGATATCGGCGTTTTCCTGCACGAACGCTTCATAGCTTATCGCGCGTTGGTTCATCTGGGTGGCTTTGGCCTGCGGCGATAGGTTCGACGTCACGATTTTGTCGAGCCCCATGCCCGGATAGGCGTTCACCTTCGTCTGAATATCGCGCAGAGCAGCGGCCTCGGCACCCTTCAGACCCAGGCTTTCCGGGTCTTTCTGAAGAGCATCGGGCTGCTCGTCCAACACGCGCCGGGCAGCAGTGATCGAACCTCGAAGGGCTGACGTCTGCCCCGGCGCCAGGCGCGCCGACATCCCCTCCGACGGAAATCGGGCTTCGACCTGGCGTCGAAGATTTTTCGCCGCAGCGCGCGCCGCCTCAGGGTCCTTTTCCTGTAATTTTGGGTCGAGCGTCTCGGCCAGTTCCTCCTCATCGATCTTGAAAATATCTGTGAGCGTTCTGATCGGTCGGCCAAGTGAGCCGAACCGCTGGTTCGAGACCCGCTCGACCGCATCGACGTCTTCTGCGAGGAACTGCGAAAGGCCGACGACCGCGCCGACCCGGCGCGCCTCCTGTTCCTTGATCTTACCCTCGATGACCAGCGTCGCGACCCGCTGCTCGCTCATTGCGCCAAGCGTCGGCACTTCCTCCAACAGCGCCTCGGAAGATCCTTTGGGCAGCTTGGCGACGCGCGTGATCTCCGCGACCTTCGCCCGCTCCAGCTCGATGGAAAGCTCCGGCACGTCCCTGATCGGCAAATCCGGCCGCAGATCCGTGCGCTCGAACAGTCGGTTGTCCTCCCTCGCCTCATCCAGCAACGTCAGTATTTTCTTCCGCCGCCCGTCGTCCAGCTCCGCGCGCTCGACCGCGCCGGTCACGATGTCGAAAATGCTATTGCTGACGAGGTCCTCAGCGGTCGCCTTCTCCAGGACGGCGGTTACGTTGTCCGGCGCATCCGGCAACGCGTCGTGCAGTGCACCCAGAGCCTGGCGACGCCGGATCTCGGTAAGGACCCTGAACGCCGCCGTGTGCGGCTTGACGTCGCCGAGCGTAAGATCCCTCTCGCCTGCGAAATCACGAAGTTCGCCCAGGTCCAGAATTCGATCAGCCACGAATATGTCTCCTCCCTTATTGCCGAGCCTTTCTTAGATACGGGGGATGCGCTGGATGACCCTCGTACCCCGTTTGGTCAGGTTTTCGGCATGCGTTAGTGGTTGGTCTTGAAAAACGATGAGCTTGCCATGCTTGACTTGGGCCGACGCCGTGTCGATCTCGGCGTCGAACGGATCGAGGCCAGGCGGCAAAAGCCAGAATTCCGGTCCATAGCCGAAACCGGTGTGGATAACCTGGTCATCGCCAATGTCGACGATGTCGACGCATCGGCCGTCAGCCTTGAGCTTGGCCAATCTGTCTTCGGCGGGCTCTATCGGAAAAGGAGGCGACGGGAGGCTCATGGCACCGCCCCTTGAGGTTGCTCGCTACCTCCACCGAAGTAGCGGTAGGCGCCGTAGGCAGCTGCTCCTACCGCCGCGGTTGCGGCCGCCAGCGATGCAGTAATCGCCGTTCCGATGGCGGCTGCTCCAGCGGCAGACCAGGCGATCGCGCGACGGGCCAGAGCTCGGCCGCCGAGAGAATGATAGTAGCTATAGACCGACGTGAAGGCATTGATCGGCGCCATCGGCAAGGCATGCCAGCGCAGCGAGAAGAATCTGCCCATCGAGTAGGCGGCCAGTTCATCGAGATAGTTGACGACGGCAAAAACAGGCTGCCCCCTGACGAGTTTGTTGCGCAGCCCATTGATCGGAAAAAGGAGCAGATCGGTAAGGACATGCGTGCCTTCATGGAAGAAATTGTCGATATAATTGGGCCATCGCGTTGCATTGTTGACGACCCTGGTCGTTTGGTATGACCAAAAACCGAGGAAACGGCCCCTGCCCGTCGTTATCGCTCGGGCGCCCGGTGTAATGCCGTAGAGGAGCCATCTTGCCGGCCCGCTGTCGACAAGCCTCGCCGCCCAACCGCCCCTCCCTCGCATCCAGTGATAGAATACACCCTGCAGTGCATAGTCACCTGCAATCCAGCTTAGCGCATTGTCGGTATAGATGCTCATGCGCGACGAAGCGCGCGCGGCGATGCTGCGCAAATTCTTGACCGACAGGGTCGTCATCAGCTTGCGCCCGGCTGACGCGATGGCGCGCGCGCCGGCTTTCAGAGCGAGTTTCAACCCTGTCTTGATGGCGGCGAAGCCACCTAGCGAGGCGACGGTCAGAGCGATGTCGGCGACGGTCATCGCAACATAGGCGACCTGTCCCCATGACCCGAAGTCGAAAAATCCCATACCGCCTGGGATTCCTCCGGACTCGCCGCCGGGCTTGGATGAAAATTCCAGGTTCCACCATCCGGCGACGCGGACGACATGGTCCATGACGGTCGGCGGCTGCTGCTCACCGCCAGCGCCGCCGCGATCATTGCCCTGGTTTGGCTGCTCCTTGCCGTTTGCGCTGCCCTTCGCGGAGCCCGGCCCGTTGGCACCGCTGACCTGAGCCGGTCGGACTCCCGGCGGCGCAACCCGGGTTCCGCCGGAGCCGGAATGGGGCTGCGTGCCCGGCGGCGGCAGCGCGCCCCGATCGCCGCCATGGATCGAACCGCCGGCGACGCCGCTTTTCCTGTGCCCCTCGCCATTGTCGACAGCCGGCGCCGTCCCCTTGGTCTGCTTGCCACGCCCCTCGTGATCGACAGGCAAGAGGCCGTTGCCACGGCGATCTTTCTGACCAGCGCCCGGCTTCGCACCATGCCCGAGGCCGGCGCCGGCGTTAGCAAGGCCACCCACATCCGGACGCGTCGACGTCCCCTTGCCGCCTGCGCCTTTCTTTTCGGGTTCCTGGGTCTGACCATCGATCTCCGGGTCGTCGCCCTCGCCTCCAGGCCCCGCGCCGTCATCGTCGACCGATACGCTATCGCCGCGACCGGCTCCTGTACGCGTCTCATTACCGGTGTCATCCGTATCGATCGCGGCGTTCGGATCTGGAACGGCCAACGCGCCAACGTCTTCCGGATCGGCCTCGGCGTTGGCTGCCTCCGCTCCAACGCCGGCGATCTCCGTGTCATCCGTCGCCTCGCCGCCGCCTGCGACCTCGATGCTGACATCGAAGCCGGCATTCAGCTCGGCTTCGACAATGGCCTCAATTTCGGCTTTGGTCCCGAAGATCACAGATTGGTCTTCGAGGTTCATGAGGTGGCTGAAGTTACCCTCGCTGATGAGCCGCTGCAGCTCCTGGCGCCGCTCGGCAGGAAGCGCATTGAATTGATCGATCGCCCATTGCGGAGTCTCGGCGGCGGAAACGGGTATGCGCTGGCCTCTCGCTTCTTCGGGCTCGGTGCTGTTCAGACCGTTGGGGTCGTAGTTGGTGATCGGGTTGTTGTGCGCGTAGATAAAAAGATTGGGTCCATCTACGTCGCCGGCGGGATCAGGGGATATCCATCGACAGAGCCAGCTTGCGTAGTAGCGCTGACCGATGTGATGAAGACCGGTCGCCGCATCGCGTTCTCGGTTGATAAAGCCATAGGCCTTGAGCGCCGCTTCGCGCGCATCGTCGCCGGCGATGAAGGCGCGCATGCCGAAGGGCAGGAATTCTTCATAAGCGATGATACGCGCGCTCTCATCAAGGCGCAGCGTCGCTGATCCCAGGAAGTCGCCGAGCGTGTAGCGAAGACGCGTGGCGGCAATGTCGTCGGTTTCGCGTCCGGCGGTGTCGATCGTCCAGCGATGGAGTTCGGCGATCTCGCTGAGCCCGTCGGAAATTCGGGTGACCATGCGTTCGAGGATCAGCGTATCCCCGCGGAAGATGCGCCGGATCTCGCAGCCGCCGAGATAGGTCACCTCATTGCGTTCGACCGCGCCATCGCCAAGCAACCGGCGCGTGATCTTGCGCAGGCGGCTGCCGCCGCCATCGTATAAATAGATCTCGTCATCATCCGGCCGCCCTTCAGCGCTGCGGTCGATGATGACGGCGCGGGCGAGCCGCTGATCATGACGCCATGTCAGTCCGGCGACATGATCCATGCGGCGGCGTTCGCCGCGCGCGCCGAAATCGGCTTCGGGCGCCACGGCCGGAACACCTGCGGGCGTCAGCAGCGGACGTGACCTATTGGTCACGGCATCGATCCAAAAGTCGGTTGTCCATTGGCTTCGGGTTCCGACATGGCGGAGCCGCTTTAAATTGCCGCCGAGATCGTAGTCGTAGGTCTGGACAAATCGCTCGGTCGCGGTTCCGTCCGACAGGCTCAAAGGATCGGTATGTTGAGATCCGCCTGTGAGAGCGTTGTGCGCGCGCCCTTCGCATTGGGTCAGCCGATAGAAAGCGTCATAGCGATACCGGCGCTCCGCCGATGCGCCGCGCACCGTGGAGAAAAAGGCCGAGGCCGCGCCAGCGCCCGGATCATGGGCGAGGTCCGTGCAGTTGGTGATATTGCCAACGGGGTCATAAGTGTAATTGATATCCTGCAGCAGAGTAGGACGGTTGCCGGCTGCTGACCGCCGCGCTTCGATCCGCATCACGCGCAACGTGTCGCGATCATAGGTGCGGGTGAGCTGGACATTATTGCCGAGTCTGGCGGTCTCCCGATGCCCATGCACACTGTAGGTCGCCTCATCCAGAACGTTGGTCGACGGTACCTGCCCATCGGCCGTCGACACCGCCAGGGAGGTGAGTGCACCGCCATCGGTGTAGGCGGCCTCGAGGATCGAGCCGTCCGGCCGCTGCTCGATACGCGGCCGCGCCATCGCATCGAAAGTGACGGCGGCGCTGAAGACGTCGGCATCCAGCTCGACCGTCCCCCGCCAGTCGATCTCAGCTTCCGGATCTCGGACGAGCTGCATTGACGTGCGAAGCGCCTGCCCATTGGGCGTGGCGCTCAGGATGCGATGGACGCCCGCCTCATCCCGCGTTTCGACCGCCAGACCCAAGAGGTTCTGCCCAAGGATCTGCGGATCGGCCGGATTGTCGGCATAGACGACCTGCTCGATGCGCCGTGGACCGGTACCAGTGTCAATGTCGACCGCGATCGGCCGGTCAAGATCATCAAACACCGTCGTCCGCGTGAGGCCGCTTGCATCCGCAATCTCGACGACGTTGTCCTCGGCGTCGTAGAGCGCGAGCGTTTCGCCCGCATCGGCCAACGTCTCGTGGATCTTGCGGCCGAACATGTCGTGGACATGCTGCGACGTGACAAGGCCGCGGGCATCGATGATGCGCTCGACATCATCCGTATCGAGATAGACGGAGCGTAAGGTCCGCCGGTTGCCGAACTCGTCGGTTTCGCGCGTCTGCACCTGGCGTCCAACGGAATCCAAGACGCGCTCCACCGGCGTGTCGGCATGGGGAAGAGCGCCTTCCAGCGCACGACGCCTCGGGTCATCCATCGGCAGGATTTCCCGGCCCAGACGCCAGGCTGATTGGTCGACCGTGTCGTTGGCATCGAAGTGACGCTCAAGCCACGCGCCATACTCGACGCGTTCCATCGTGCCGTCCGGCATCAGCGTCCTAAACGCCCGCCCCAGCGCGTCGTAGAATTGCTGGACGCCGGTTCCCAGGCTGCGTAGCACCGCGTCATCTTCATAAGCGAAGCTGTCGGAGAAATAGGGCTCGAAATTGCGGATGACCTCGCCTTTGGTGTTGTAGGCATTCCACCCGGAACTCGCCCATCGGATCGGGACGTCACGAAGCGCTGGCTCGCCGATGCCGTCGAGGGCGACGGCGCCATTCGCATCGCGCTGGATCGCCGGACCGCCTTCGACGCGACGTTTTACCGAGAGAGGCCGGCCCTGACCGTCGAAATAGCTGACCGTCGCGCTGATCTGATCCGACGATTGCGTCCCGCCTGATCCATCATGGGTCAGATCTGCCGCCAGGATCGTCGCTTGCGACAAGGGCGCACCCTCGCGCTGCCAGGCGTCAATGTCGTAAATGAGGATCTGGCTGGCGCCGCCGAGCGCCGCTTTCGGATCGTTCAATGCCGCGTCGATGTCCGGCAGCGGCGTTGTTGCCGGCGGATCGAACCCGTAGGCGCGCTCCACCCTGGCATCATCGAGCAGCGTTCCGCCATGGGCGGCGCGGACCGGCAGGCCGAGCGCGTCATAGACCGTTTCCGTCCAGGCGCCGGTCGGCGCGAGGCTGCGCCTGGTCGCAAGCGCCTGATAGTCGGTCTCGGTCGTGACTATGGCGCCGGTCGGTTCAATGCCTGACGTGACGAAGAGCGTAGCAGAATCGTAGCTGACCTCCGTGGTCGCGCCGCTGGCGCGCCGGTGTCCGCGGGCTCTGAAAAAGCGATCGGCGTCATAGTAGAGGAGCGTTTCGGTCGAGCGCCACCAGTGCATTCCGTCAGAGACATAGCCGAGCTCGGCAAGGCGCAGATCGATATCGGCGCCGTAGTGCTGGCGAGCGAAATCCTCGGTGAAGGCTGCCGCCTCGGTATGATGCAAGCGGAGAGGCTGCGCGGTTTCACCGAAGGGCAGGGCGTCCGTTCCCGCGGCGTTCCAATAGAGCTGGCGCGACCATGACGAGCGCGAGGCAAGGCCCGCAACCGTCGCCTGATCGTGGGTGCGCGGCGCGATCAAGGCGAGCGCCACCGACGCGCTGGCTTCGGCGAAAAGAAACCAACCGCGCGCCGGCAGGGCTAGCCCGCTGATGGTGAATTCTTCCTGCTCAAGCGTCTGATTCAGCGCCAGTGCATCGTCGTCCTCGTCATGGCGTATATTGAGACGCTTGACGGCGCAGATCAGCCTCGACTGCCCCAGATCGTCGTGCGTGACACCATCGCGCCGAGGATAGGAAATGCTGGCAACGAGACGCGCACTGCCGAAGGCATCATGCTCCAGGACGAAACTATGCGCGACGCGTGGATCCGAAACGACCTCCTCATAGGTCGAGGTAACGTTCTCGCGCGCAAAGTAAGCCAAGACGGCCTTCTGCGCAGCGCGGCGATGCTCGGCGTCGGGATCGCGCGGCAGGGGCATCTGCTCCAACCGGACGACATAGCCGGTTTGCGCAACGCTGAGTGGTGTCGCCGCCGGACCGTCTTCGCCGAGCCGATAGATTTCACGACGCAGCAGCTGACCGCGCAGGCAGCTTCGAGCGTCCGACCATGTCTCGCCATCGAGTCGATAGGCCGCTTCGGGCGCAAACGACGGTGTCGACACGGCGTTGGGATCGCCTTCCCAGTAACGCTCGGGTAGGTGGGTATCCATGCCCTGATCATAAAAATGGCGGGTGAGCGCCGGCTCGCTGATCGGGAGAGGACTATCACCCTTCTCGAAAGTCGCGTTGACGACATCGACCTCGGCAAATCCCGCGAATTGCCGCGTTCGACTGTCCAGGGCGCCGTTGCGGTAGGAGAATGACGTCTCGAAGGCGGTACCCGCAATGAGATCTTCGCGGATCAGCCGATCGACAACGATGCTGTGGCGAGGCAAACGCGTCGACCACGCGCGCGGAGAGGTTTGATCGCGACGATAGTGCTTGGCGGAATTGCCATAGATCAGACGTTCGCGCCGGCCCATGTTGTTCGAGATTTCGTCGAGCAGGCCCGGCGGCTGGGGGCCGGTCAGCGCCAAGGTCTGAAAGGACGAAACGCCACCCGCTCGCCCCTCGTTCCACACCAGAGACATGGTGCCGTCGCCCATGATGTCGAGGATCTCGAGGACGCTTCGCTGGTCGATCATCGGCAACCCGGCAAGCACACGGAAATCCGAAAAGCTGTTGCCGTTGGCGTTGGTCCAGATCCGGATTTCACCTTCGTCCAGGTGGATCAGATCAGCCGTGCCGCTGCCGTCGAGGTCGGCGAGCAAGATACGATCGATCGAGGAACGGTCACCGGTCGCCAGAATGGGGGCGTTCTCCATGATGACCGGCCGGCCGAATCGCCCCCGGCCGAGGTTCGGCCAGTATACGACCGAACCACTCCGGATCATCACCTGATCCGGCAAGCCATCGCCCGACATGTCCGCGAACAGAAAGGCCGTATCCGGATCGGTGTTGAGCGGCGGCGGCCCCGTCGGCGCGTCGTCGATCAACTCGGTGATCAAGCTACGCGTCGCGACCGCGCCATAGCCTGTGCTGCCCTTCGCCTGATAGATGGTGAAGACGTCGCCATCGCGCACGACCACATCGGCGCGGCCGTCGCCAGTGAGGTCAAGCCTCTGGACGTCGTCAGAGCCGCCGAGATGAGGCACGCTGGCAAAGCTGCGAAAGCCTTCCCACATCTGCTGGGTCCGGTCGAACCGGTAGTGTCCGGCCCCCTGTCCGGAGAGAACGACGGCATCCATGTTGCCGTCGGCGTCGAAGTCCCCAAGGGTCACGGCTTCGAGGCTGTGGGCCGGGCGCGCGTTTACGCATCGTGCCGGCGCGAAGTCGCCGCCGCCGAGGTTTCGCTGGAAAAACCAGCCGGCGGGATCGTCGTGGAGAATGCCTGGCAAACCCTCACCGTAGAGATCGACGAGCTGTGTCCTGGTGGTCGACAGGCCAGCCGGCGCGGCCGCGGCGAGCGTTCGTGACGGTTCAGCGAAGCTCTCGGCAACCGCAGGCTCGGTGTAACCAAATGTAAGCGGTGGCAGGGCTTTTTGGTGGCGGACTCCTTCGTCTGTCCGCATGCAGGTCTTCGTGATGCCGACCAGCCGGGTGCCCTCTGCCCGTTCGTCGTAGTCGAAAGCGAGCGTTCGCGTAAGCACCGGCTCGGTGCCGAGTTCAGCGAACTTATGAAACAGGAGCAGCCGGCGGCAAAGACGCCATGTGCGTATTTCGAACCCCGGCGTGCCCACCAGGAACGGGTCTTCCCGCACCAGCCACTCGCGATTGGGCTCGATACCGGGACGGGTTTCGTCGAAATCGCCATAATCGAAGACGGCCTGAAAACTCCAGGCGGCCGTCTCGGGGGCGAAGGCATCAACGTCGGCGGGGTCGACATTGCCCCAGGAAATCCGCCTCAAATAGCGTTGCGCTTGAGGTCCGCTGCGCCTGGCATCCGCCAGATGCCGGCCGACGCCCCCCCGCAGATCCTCAGCGTCATAGGCGAAGTGGATGGCATCGCCAAAGGCATTGATTTGCAGCTCCGGCAGCCATTGATACACCCTCTCAGTCGCTGCCGGGTCGGAAATGCGGCTCGATCCGTCCGCATGTTGGCCGAAGATCGTGACGGTATTGGCCGTGTCCCTGGAACGCCAATGGACGTTGCCTGTAGGCTTGTGCAGCCAGCGTTCGAAGCGGATGCGTGACGTGTCGACCTGAGCCCGGAACCGCTGTATGCAATGATCACCGACTGTGCGCGTGATCAGGGAATCATCGGCTTGACGCGCCGCCACCAACGAGCCACCAAATGAGCTACTATAGCCGTCGCTTCCGTCGTAGCGCGGCAACCCGTCGTCGGCATCAACTCCGATGATCGGCAAACCGGTCAGGGACCATCCATGTCCAAATGCGCCTCGTCGTTGAGCGGAGCCGTAAGACAAGCCGATAGATGGGGTCATGTCCGCACGGCCGCTCGGCAGATCGAAATCGACGGCGATCGACGCAGAACCGCTGAATGTGTCAACCGAGACTTCAAACGGCAGAGCAACATGTACTGGAGACGACAATTGTGCGTTGCTCATCGGACACCTGAAAACAAGCGTACATAAAAGTAGTTGGGGTGACTATGCTGACGCACCCAAAGTTACTCTATCGTGCGTATCAAGGTGCGTCCAGCATGGCGCAACGTCCCACATCACGCCGCCGCATGACCGCCATACACAAAATTGTGCTTAGCCCGGATGGCGCTTCGTTCTCCTCTTGCTGGCAAGGCTGGCGCGAAGGCTTCGCTCGGTCGTGAAGTCACTGCCCGTCTCGGCTGCCAACTTTCGTGACAGGCCGACCAGCATGGTGTCGTGGAAGTAGGTAACACGGTTGATGAGCTTCGGCGCCTTCAGATGATCACCCGATACCTTCCATCTTTGACAGGTCAGCCAACGCACTCGCGGCGCCGAACGCTCAAAGCGCCGTTGCTGAAGATAGCCCGCCTTAGTCAGCTGGCTTGCGCGCCGCCAACCGACAAAGTAGCAGACACCTATCCAGGTCGCGGCTTGCTCGATGGTGACAAAGCCGTGGCCGTTGATCCATTGAAGCAGGCGGCGACTCCGTTCGGTGAATAGCATGATTCGCATAGTTTTTGGCCCCTCAATACACGGAGAGAATCCTGCGACCGAATTCTTGCTGAATGATGCTGGAAAGAGGAGTCGCATTTGTCATAGCGCCGGCCTCTGTAAATCAACTTTGACGGCCTTAAGCTTACCGTTCCAGTCCTCCAGAGTTTCGAACAGAGAGTTCGAAGTTTCTCCTTCGAGGCGCGCCAATCTTTTCAATGAGTTATCAGAATTTTGCTCCCAAAAGCTTTTGCGATTTGCGATTTTGGGAGCATATTGCGATCAATTTGGTTAAAGTATGTTAGCATGCGAGTGGTGCAAAAATTCACGTAGGAGGTACGTGGTGCGGGCACCCAAGCTTGTCACTTGATCTCAGCATCTTCATGTCACACCGGTCTGGGCAATGCCTAACAACCCTGGCCGCCGGAAAAGGCGCTCGCTGCCAACGCGTGCTCCTCTAGTTGCTGCCAAAATATGCGGTAGAAGGTTCATACACCTTCAAATAGCTGTTGGCTTGCTCAGCGCCGCCAGTCCATGAATTGCCAGTCTATCCGATCGCCTCCATTTCGCCGAATGGAAACGGCATGGGTTTGCCTTGGGCCTATGGCCCATTCATTGTCGTTGAAGTCAGGATTTGCCGAGTTTCCGCAAAACCACTCGAAACGGCTGCCGGCGACCACGACGAAGCCGATGCCATTCTTTGCGACGCTGACGAACTGACCGAGCTCCGCATCCCAAAGCCAGATCAGGCTCTCACCACATCGATCTACGCTGGTGTCGAGTATCCTGGGTGCGGCAAAACCAGGGCTAGCACCAAACGTCGGAAAGACGCACGCCGCCCCCGCAAGGTCAATGCAAACCCTCAGAGTCCCGGTCTGGGTGACCTGCAGTCGAACCCGCGTCGGTAAGGGGCGGCCTGACGTGATCGTTCCTGTAGGATCGATCGCGCCAGAAATGGCGGTGGTTATCGCATTCACGACACTACTTTCCAGGACTCTGGAAATCGTGTTGATCGTCGTCTCTCGTGCGCGTAGCCGGGAGATTGCGAAGATCCGTGTGATGCCACCGCCGCCGATCTCGGTCTTGTGAACAAAGAGCTGCGATCGAAGCGGGGCCAGGATACTCCCCGGCGGGAAAGTGCGCGGAAACACCAACACCACTTCAATATCGAAAACGATGGAGAATTGGTTGTCAGGGAGTGGGTCGGGGGCCACCAGGGTCGCCGTCAAAACGTTCTCATGAGCGACATACTTCAGCCGGACTTCGTTCGCATCTTCCAGGATGCGAAATTCGGCGTTGTCAGGAATTTGGGCTAGAGCATTTCCGCGACAGATTGAATCATCTATCCTTTTCAGGGTGTTACGCAGAGGCCTGATGTGATTCTCTTTCAACAAACAGAGTTGGGAGGGATCATGCCACGGGCTTACTCACTTGATCTTCGCGAACGTCTG
>JBCCIN010000020.1:0-26204 GCA_039028235.1 Pseudomonadota bacterium | reverse complement strand
TCCCAGAACCGTTGATCGGTTTCCTGTTCGTAAGCCATGCCGTCCGGATAGCTGACGAGTTCCATCTGCATGCCCCAGGGTGCGAGGAAGTAGACCCATTCCTGGCCCTCGGAGCCGGTGCCGGTCAGCGGATGCGGGTCTTCGAGAACCTGGACGCCGTTTTCGCGCAGATAGTCGGTCGCCGCATAGATGTCGTCGACATAGAAGGCGACGTGGTAGCCGCCGATATCACTGTTCTTCGGCGGAGTCTGCACCTGATCCGGCGAGGTGTATTTGAAGACTTCGAGCGCCGGTCCATTGCCGCATTTGACCATGGTGATGATCTCGATGACCGCTTCCGCATTGACATTGAGGTTCTTGGTCATCCAGTCGTCATCGAACGGGCCGAAGGGGCCGAACGAATAAAACGCCTCGCAGCCGAGGACATCCACCAGAAACTCGACCGCCTCGTCGACGTCGGGCACGGTGATGCCGATATGCTGGGTGCCCTGCATGCCCGGCATCTGCGCCTGCGCGGACACCGAGATGCCGGCGGCAAGCAGGGCGGCGCCTGTGAGTTTGGACAGGTTATTGTACATGATCGTCTCCCTGGACAGTGTCCTAAATGTTGTTCGCGCTCATTTCCTGCTCGATATATTCGGCCTGGCGGATCGCCAGCGCGACAATGGTCAGGGTGGGGTTGCAGGCGGCTGACGAGGTGAACTGGCTGCCGTCGGACACGAACAGATTGTCGATGTCGTGGGCCTGGCCGAAGGCATTCACCACCCCCTTAGCCGGGTCGGCATGCATACGGTTCGTGCCCATATTGTGCGACGCTGGATAGGCTGGCAGTTCGTAGATGTCGGTCGCACCGACCGCCTCGTAGATCTGCGCACTGCTCTCATACATATGCGCCGTCATCTCGTAGTCGTTGTTGTGCGGTGTTTTCGAGACGATGGGCACCGGCAGGCCGTACTGATCGACCTCGCTGTCATGCAGCGTGACGCCGTTTTGCTCCTGCGGAAGATCCTCGCCGAGGACCCACACGCCGGACATGTGATCATACTGCTCGAGCGCGCGCGACACGCTGCGACCCCAACCGGTATTACCGGGCTCCAGGAACGCTGCCATGAACGGCAGGCCGAGGGACAGGAACTCCAGATAGTAGCCACCGACGAACCCTCGGGAGGGATCGTTCTTCACATCGTCGGCGACGATGCCGGCGACCGTGGTGCCACGGAACATGTGCACCTTTTCCGGGAGGACGGCATAGCAACCGCCCGTTGTGTGGAACATGTAGTTTTTGCCGACCTGGCCGGACGAGTTCGCAAGGCCGTCCGGAAACATGTTCGAGGCCGAGTTCAGGAGCAGCCGCGGGCTCTCGATGGAATTACCGGCGACACAGACGATTCGCGCCTTTTGCAAATGCTGATTGCCGTCGGCATCGGCATAGAGAACGCCGGTGACCTTGCCGGCATCATCATGCTCGATCTTGAGCGCCATGCAGTCGGTGCGGACCTCGCAATTGCCGCTCTCTTCCGCGCGCGGCAATTCCGAGACCATGGTCGACCACTTGGCGCCGACCGCGCAGCCCTGCATGCAAAAGCCGATCTGCTGACAGGCTGGACGGCCGTCGCGGTCAATCGAGTTGATCGCCATCGGCCCTGAATTGTAATCGGTCCGTCCCGTCCGCCGGCAGCCTTCCGCCAGGACGCGAAAGCCGTTGTTCCAGGGCAGATGCGGCATGCCGGTGGCCCTGCCGGTGACGCCCATCTTGAGCTCGGCCTTCTCGTACCAGGGTGTCATCTCTTCGAGCGTAACCGGCCAGTCCTCGACATTGGCGTCCGCGACTTCGCCGTAATGGGTGCGGGTCTTGAACTCGAAGTCCTTGAACCGAAGTGCCACGCCTGCCCAATGCACGGTCGATCCGCCATAGCCCTTGACGATCCAGGCCGGCAGGTTCGCGTGATTGACCGAGCCATGCCAGCCGCCTTCGGTGTAGCGCTTGTCGAGCCACGAGATCTTCTGGAACATCGTCCATTCGTCGTTCTCGATATCGCCGTTGTCGATGCGTGCGCCCGCCTCGAGAACAACTGACTTGATGCCCTTTTGTGCCAGCTCGTTGGCAAGCGTGCCGCCGCCAGCGCCGGAACCGATGATGACGACGACGCTGTCGTCGCTGAGTTCGAAAGTCGCCATGATGCCTCTCCTCAGCTCTGAACTTCGGCCATGCGCTCTTCAAGGCTCGGACCTTGAGGCACAAAGGTGATGTCGGAGAAGCCGCGATCGATATAACCGCCATGCTCGACAGACGAGCCCTGATAGCCAAACAGCGGCCAGACCTCTGGATTGTTGTAGATCCCGAAATAGGCGGCCCATCGGACGTTCTGGAAGAAGCCCTCATGCTGGAAGTGACGCAGCAGACCTTCGCGCGCATCCGGGTCCTCGATCGCGACATAGCCGGTGCCGAACAGCACTTCGGCCTGTTCGTCGATGCGTTTCAAGCCATCCTGAAGACCGGCAGCCACGTCGGCGTCGCCGTCAGCGCCCGCGATAACCCCATCGACGATCGCCTGATAGTGGCTGAGATCGAGGAGGTCGGGATGGGGGTAGATGTCCTGCACCATGCGCAGCAATGCAGCACTCTGATCCTCACTCAACGCCGCGCCCATTACCGGGTGCGCACCACTCATCATGACACCTGTCGTGACGCCCGCCATGGCCGTGGTCATGAGAAACATGCGCCGGCTGGAACCAAGATGATCCCGCCCAGCTGTCTTCCGTCGATGGAATGGGATGCTCATTCCCGCCCCCCCTTTTTCTTTGCTTTGAGGTGAAACCTGTCGAGATCAGAGGCTCTCACCTCACATGATCTCTCAGGCGAGGTCGTCCTTGCCTTCGATGACGAAATGGACGCTTTCCGAACCTTCGGTCCTTGCCTTCAGAAACGGCGCATATTCGGGATCGTTGACGAACGCCAAGGCAGCTTCCCTCGACGGCCATTCGAGAATGACCCTCAGCGCCGCCGGGCTCTCGGTTCCCTCCACCTGCTCATGGCTGGTGGTCCGCGCCAGATACTTGCCACCATGCTTAGCGATGATTGCTGCGACCGGGGCGAGGTAGCCCGGGATCCAATCTTCGTTCGTCGGGGTGACGGCGAGAACCGAATAACACGTCATGATCTTTCTCCCTGTTTGACAACGTTGTCGAACCGACCGTCTGCCTCCTCAGGCAGCGGCTTTGTCTCCTTGCGACGATCCAGTGCCAGTCAGTTCCTGACTGGCGGCCGCATGCAGAGCCCTTGCGAGGTGATTAAATTCCGAAGGCCTGAAGCCCAGCGCCATCTCAAGGGTCGTATGGGCATCCGTGCGAATATCGCACGCAAGCCCGAGATCACGATGAAACGCCTGCACCGCCGTCGCTCCGGGATCGATCTGCCCGTGGGTGAGAATCAGGGCATGGGCGAGGATACGGATCTTGCCCTCCCGGATGGGACGCCAGCGCTGTGCAGTACCAACAATCTTTCGCCCGGCAACCGACAGGTTCCATCTGCCGTCGCAAAAACTGCCTGGCGTCGCGCCCGTCGTTATCGGCAGGTCTGCTCGCTCGAAGCATGACTGGATCGGACGGGTGATGAGCCGGTAGCCATCCTCGATCGTGAAGCCGGGACCGGCGGTGAATGCGATTGCGACGTTCAGAACGCCGGGACCTTGCGGCACCACGCCGCCACCCGTCGGCCGATGGCTTACCAGCCAGCCGCGGTCAGCTGATCGTCTGGAAGCCTCGTCGAAATCCGAACGGCGCGTGTAGGCTTCGGGACAAACCAAAGAAGTCGTTTCCGCCGCCCACAGGAGCACGCCTGGCTCTCCCGCTGAGAACAGCCCCGCCTCTAAAGCGAGGCCGGCGCTTGCGTCCGGAACGCGTCGAAGCGCCGACATCACGCCGCCATGCCCTCGACCTCGTCGCAAATCGAGGTCAGGACATCCGCCGCGGGCGCACCGTCGATGGCGCGGTGATCGAAGGTCAGTGACAGGCCCACATGCGGACGAAGCTCGATCCCGTCATCGGCTGTTCGAACGGCGCGATCGGTCAGGCGGCCGATCCCCAGGATGCCGATCTGCGGCGCGTTGATGATCGGGGTGAAATGCTCCACCCGCGTCAGCCCGAGATTGGAGACGGTGAAGGAGCCGCCCGTCATCTCGGTCACGGAAAGCTTGTTGGTCTTCGCACGCGCCGCCAGGTCTTGCCGTGCCGCGCGCAGGGCGGCGACATCCATCTCGCCGGCACCGAAGATCGCCGGTGCTACCAGGAGATTACCCGGCAGCGCGATTGCGACTGAAAGATCGATCGAGCTGGAGAGATGCACCTCGCGGCCTTCGACCCGGCCGTTGATGTCGGGGTGTCGCTTGAGTGCGCGCACCACGGCGAGCATCAAGAGATCCTCGACCGACGCCTTCGTGCCTGCATCCGCGAGACGTGTCTTCTCCGCCATGAGCGCCGTGGCATCGGCACTGCCTTGATGGGTCAGCTGTGCCGCGGTCTGCAGGCTTTCGACCATCTTGTCGGCGATCATGCCGCGCACACCCTTGAGCGGCACGATCTTGGTGTCTTCGGTCATGACACGGACCCGATCACCGCCCCCTTGGCGACGACGGCGTCCACTTCCTGGTCAATCTTGATGGTGCCGCTCGCAGGTGCTGTGATCTCATATTGCACCTTGGCCGTCATGATCTCGGCGATGAGCGCACCTTCCTCGACGGTCGCCCCGTCATTGACCAGCCAGCTGGTGATGACCGCTTCCTCGTCTTCCTCCCAGAGGTCGGTCGGTATCGTGATGTCGGTCGCCATGGCGCACCTCTCCTGTCCACGGGCAGACCAACGTCCGCCCGTGTGTTGCAGCTCCGCAGCTTCGGTCGTTTAAGCTGCTTTGATTTCCTCGAACGCAGCGACGATCTTGTCCGGATTGGGCAGGCAATACTGCTCCATCGGCCGGGCAAACGGGATCGGCACATCCGGGAAGGTGATGCGTCGCGGTGGTGCCTTGAGGACGGAGATGTTGTGCTCGGTCACACTGGCGATGATTTCACCCGAGACGCCGTAGCTGTGATAATCCTCGTCGACCACGATCAGCCGTCCGGTCTTGGCGACGGACGCGCGGATGGTGTCGCGATCCAGCGGCACCAATGATCGCAGATCGATCACCTCGGCGTCGACGCCGCTTTCCGACAGCTTGTCGGCCGCCTTGAGCGCGTTGTGAACACCCATGCCGAGGCTGACGATGGTCACATCCTTGCCCTGGCGCGCGATCGCCGCCTTGCCGATCTCGACGGTGTAACTCTCCTCCGGCGTATGCACGGTGGCGCCGGCTTCGGTCCCGAGCCAGCCCATGCCCTGCAGGCTTTTGTGGAACATGTAGACGACGGGGCTGTCGTCACGCATTGCCGCGGTCATCAGCCCCTTGGCGTCATAGGCGTTGGACGGGGTGACTACCTTCATGCCGGGCAGATGCGCAAAGGTGCCGTACAGACATTGCGAATGCTGACCGGCATCCGAATAGCCACCGCCGGTGGACGTCATCAGCACCATCGGCACTTTGACGTTGCCGCCGGAGAAGTAGATGTTCTTCGCCATCAAATTGTAGATGGCATCGAAGCAGACGCCGAAGAAATCGACGAACATCAGCTCGACAACAGGACGCATGCCGTCCTGGGCGGCGCCGACCGCGGCACCGATGAAGCCCGTTTCGGAAATCGGTGTATCGCGAATGCGCTCTTCGCCAAATTCTTCGAGCAAGCCTCGGGTGTTGCCATAGACGCCACCGAGGGCAGCGATGTCCTCACCCATGACGAACACGCGATCGTCGGTGCGCATCTCCTGGGCCACCGCTTCGGCCATGGCGCGTGCGATGGTGAGTTTTCTTTCGTTGGTCTGGGTCATGATGCTCTCCCGAATACAGTCGCGCGACGTCAGGCGAAGACGGATGTTAGCGCGTCTTCCGGTTGGGGATCGGCGCTTTCTCTGGCAAAACGAATGGCGGCGTCGACCCGCTCTTTCGCCTTGGTCTCAATCGCGTCGAGATCGGCGTCGGTGGCATCGCCGTCCGCGATCAGCCGGGCACGCATCGCCGGGATCGGATCACGCGCGAACAGCCCGTCCTTCTCGCCCTCGGGACGGTAACCTTCGGCATCGCCCATGAAATGACCAGCCAGGCGGAACGTCTCGGCCTCGATCAGCGTCGGGCCCTCGCCGGCGCGGGCGCGTGCGATGGCTTCACCGGCGACCGCGAAGATCTTGTAGGGATCATTGCCCTCGATGTAGTGGCCGGGGATGTCGTAGGACGCGGCGCGCACATGATTGCGCTCGACCGCGGTCGAGGCACCCTTGGCGACCGAAATGCCCCATGCGTTGTCCTCGATCACGCAGATGAACGGCAGCTTCCAGACAGCGGCAAGATTGAGCGCCTCGTGAAAGGCGCCCTGATTAGCAGCCCCTTCACCGATGAAGGAAACGGCGACGCCGGGTTTGTTCTGCATCTTGCGCGACAGCGCAGCCCCGACCGCCGGTCCCATGCCCTGGGCGATGATGCCGGAGCAGGCGAAATTGACGTCGGCATCAAAGAGATGCATATGCCCGCCGCGACCGCCGCTCAGCCCCGTCGACTTGCCGAAGATTTCGGCCATCATCTTGTCGAGGTCGACCCCCTTGGCGATCGCCTGATGATGCGGCCTGTGGGTCGCGGTGACGATGTCGTCGGCATCCAGATGCGCACAGACCCCGACCGCCACCGGCTCCTGGCCATCGGAAAGATGCATCTCACCCGGGATCGGGCCACTCGCCATGTTGAAGACCGGCTGCTTGCCCTCAAAATAAATCCCGGCAATCGCCTCTTCACAACAGCGGCTGAGCACCATGTGCTCAAACATCCAGAGCTTCTGCTCAAGTGACGGCTGCATCCGCAAACCTCCCTCTCGGTTGGGCGACATTTCGTTCTTTGAGTTGACGCTAGAGTCTAAAGGCAGCGGTCGGCAATGAAGAAAATTCTCACGCTGCGTAAGAGCACGTAAACTGTCTCAGATGAGACAGATTGAGACACTCCGATGATAGGGCCTCGCCCTTACATCTTCGGATGGGTCCACGTCTGATCGATTGTTTTATCGCGTTGCGGGCAACGCTGAGATCATGAGCACCATCCTTTTGACGGCTGGCCCCATCTCCTCGATCGCCCGCCGCAAGCCAACGCTCAAGAACGAACGGCCACACCAGATGGCGTGGCCGCTGAGATCATTATCGGCTGGACGCGGCCACATCGCGGGCTATGAGGAAACCTGCTGGTATTTGCCTTCAGTGTGCATGTAGAAGATGCAAGCGTCCTGGGACTCACAGGTCACCTTGTGCGCCGCCTCGCCCTCGGAGCTGAAATAGCTGCCCGGGTCCAGCTGTGGACGTCCGATTCGCCGGACATCTGGACCGTGGATTGCCCTTTTATCGTCACCGCACGCAGCAAAGGCGAGTCGCTTCGGATCTCGCAATTGTAGCCGGAGGGCAGCCTGATGAAGGTCCCGTTTTTCTGACCATCCTGAACCTTGCCCCAGAGGAATGCCATC
This sequence comes from Pseudomonadota bacterium, assembly GCA_039028235.1. Taxonomy (GTDB): domain Bacteria; phylum Pseudomonadota; class Alphaproteobacteria; order Geminicoccales; family Geminicoccaceae; genus JANQPX01. The sequence goes on along the minus strand of JBCCIN010000020.1, from coordinate 18,621 downwards.
TGGGCGCCGCTACCGGCGGCATCGGACTGACTGACCCAGGCAGCATCGGCCGCGTCCAGCCAGACGATGTTTAGAGCTTCGATATTGATCGGACGTTCGCCGATATCAAACTCTTCTTCCGCTGGCTGCACCAGATAAGGGCCTGATAGGATATCGAGGAAAATCGTCGGAATTGTGCTAACGACGATTGATAGGGTCGTCTGACGTCGAATGTCCGAACTTTGGTCGTGATCTCGAGCTGCGGCGATATCATGCGCGCTCGATGGCCGTCGGTGAAGGAAGCCATTCAAGGGAGAGCTCCGAGGACAGGCAGCGGGAAACCTCGTTGCGGACGCAACCAACGACGGACCGATGACGGTCGGCGACGGCTGCGTCCTGAGCGACATTCAGGTTGGGCCTCTGGGTTTATGTGAGTTCGTCAGCGATCGCTGCGATGCCGGCTTCGGCGCAGATGTCGTCGTGTTCTTTGCCATTCGCATCTTCGCCAGGAGCACCACCCACTCCGATGCCGCCGATGACCTCGCCTTCGTAGAGGATGGGAATGCCGCCTGAGAGCGTGATGAGACCAATTTCGTTGAAGACAGCGCCTAGGGTTGGCTCGTGTTCGTTTTCTTCCTCGATCAGAACGGTCGCCTCGCGACGGGAAGCTGCCGTTTTCGCCTTTCTGTCACTTGTTTCGAAAGAATGCGGAAACGCGCCTTCATGCATCAATTGAACCCGCGGCTGGGCGCGCTGGTCGACCACGGTGACCGTGGTCGCAAAGCCCATCTCGGCGCAGGTCTCGGAGGCCACGGTCGCAGCTTCGAGCGCCCACTCGAGCGGGATGCTCCTCTCGATATGCGGTTCGGCCTGGGCGGCACCCGCGAAGGCGACGGCGGTGAGAGCGGCGATGGCGGTGTTTTGGAGACAGTTCATGAGAGATCCTTTCTTAGATCGATGACTCATGAATAGCGCCTTCAATTAGCTCCTGGCTGACGTCGGATTTACAGTTTTGTAAGACTGGGAAATTGAAGGCTAACCGATAACCCATGGCCATCTGGCCCATCGGCAAGCGACAGATCGGCCCCGTGGAGCTCTGCGATGGCGCGCACCAGCGAAAGCCCCAAGCCAAAGCCGTCACCCTGCCGGGTCTTTTCACCCCGATAGAGCGTTCGCAGCACCTTTTCCCGTTCATCGAGCGTGATGCCTGGCCCTTGATCGCTGACGCATAGATGCGAGCCATGGACCCTGAGCGTGATGGTCTGATCGTCCGCGCCGTGACGCAACGCGTTCTGGATCAAGTTCGCCAGCAGTTGGATCAGCATGTCATGATCGCCACGAATCCGCCCAGCGTCCTCGATCTCGACGCTCAGCCTTTGCCCCATATCCTCAACGACGGGCCCAAAGGTCTCGGCAACAGCCTCAAGCAGAGCCGTCAAATCGACAGACGCGAAGGCCTCGCGCCCGGCCCCACTTTCGATTTGGGCAAGACGAAGAAGGGCATCGAAGGTCCCGGTGATCCGGTTGATCTGCTCGAGGGCTGCGCCCAGCTCCTCCGAGCTGACGGCCCGTCCTTGTTCGTTGGCCGCGATCAGGCTGGTTTCGATCTGCGCACGCAGCCGGGCGAGCGGGGTGCGCAGATCGTGAGCGATGTTGGAGGATTGCACCCGCATCTGGGTCACGGCGTTTTCTAAGCGCTCGGTTGTGGCATTGATCCGCTTTGCCAGAAGGCTTAAGTCGTCCTGACCGTCGAGGGTTATGCGGCTATCCAACCTGCCTTCCGCCACCTCGGCCAGACCGGAGCTGACGACGTTCAGGCGCGCTTGTCCGCGCCTCGCCATCCAGAAGGCGGCGACAGTTGTGGCCAGCAGGGTGGCGACGAGGCTGAGCTGCATCCCCACCGACAGAATATCGCGCAGCTCCTCCTGGCGTTGGATATTTTCGCCCAACAGGACACGGCCATGCTCGGTCGTCCTGAGCAGGTAGCGCATGTCAGGCCCCGGTGGATCCGTGTCGACGGATAGAAACCCGTCGCTTTCTGCACGGGTAACGATCGTTGCCGTCTGGTTTTCGCCTGGCTGTGGCAGCGCATCGCCGGCTTCCATCGCTGCGATGGCGGTCTCCATGCGCGCCGCGAGCCTGGCATCGACATCGCGCAGAATTTCGCGCTGCATGAACCAATAGGTGCCGCCCCAGACGACCAGGGTGATCGAAGAAAACAGCACCAGCAGCCAGAGCGCCTGCCTAACGGCAGAGAGGCGTAAGAGCGCACTAATTCGGCTCGAAGACATAGCCTGAGCCGCGAATGGTGCGGATCAACACATCGCCGAAGGGTTTTTCGATCTTGCCTCGCAGGCGGCTTATATGGGTTTCGACCACGCTGGTCGTCGGGTCGAAGTTCATGCTCCAGACGCGCTCCAGCAGCATGGCGCGGGTCTGGACCCGGCCCTCCGAGCGCATGAAGACCTCGAGTAGCAGAAATTCTTTAGGGTTGAGATCGACGGGCTGGCCCTGGCGGACACAAGTGCGTTTGTGCAGATCCAAGACGATGTCGCCGGCAGAGAGCTGGGAGCTCTGTTCATCGGTCGTACCCGGCCTTCGGACCAAGACCTCGATGCGTGCGAGCAATTCGCTAAAGGCGAACGGCTTCACCAGATAGTCGTCGCCGCCGGCACGCAACCCCTCAACGCGGTCATCGATGTCACCCAGGGCGGTCAGAAAAATCGCCGGCGCCGTCACCTTGGCCTGGCGTAGGGATTTGAGCACCGACAAACCATCAAGCCCCGGCACCATGCGGTCGAGCACGAGCACGTCGTAACTTTGCCCCATGGCCGCGGCGACGGTGTCCCTGCCATCGGTAAACAGATCTACCACATGCCCTGCATCGCGCAGCCCCGTTTCGATCCACGGGCCGAGCGTCGCATCATCCTCGAGAACCAGCAACCTCATAGGGCACATCCATCGTTCTAGCGACCCAATCTCTCGCGGCGGTTATCGCAGGTTTTCCGCCATAAATCAGGTCCTTCAACGGGTAAGCGTCCTTACAAATTTGTAAGGCTCGTGAAAAGCCGAGGCCACCTTGGGTGGCGATACTCCTTGCATGAAGCGGGAACCTATCGGCCCAAGCAAGGATCATCGACGTGAACATGACATGGACGCCTATCGCCGCTGCCTTAGCGCTCGCCATTTCCAGCGGCGAGCTTTCGGCGCAATCCGCCTCTGAACCGCCCCTGGCCTCACCACTTACCTTCGACGAAGCCATTGCAATCGCGCTGGAAGCCCAACCCGGCACGATCGCCGAGGTCGCACTCGATCGCGCAATTGGCCGGGTGGTCATCGACATCGAGGTCGTCAACGCCAACGGCGACGAAGTCGAATTCGCGCTCGATGCCGAAAACGGCGAAGTCCTTTGGACCCATGTCGACGACGATCCGACGAACGACCCTGACGAAGTTGTCGAAGAAGACACAGTGGAAGAATAGCAAAAGGACGGCCTGGTTATCTGACCACCTGGACCAGTGCAATGTGATGAAACCAGTGAACTGCACATTATGCCCAGATCCTCATATTCGCAGATGCGGCGGTGATACGTTTAGGATTCAGACAACGCCTTCAGCTTCAGTGATTCTGGCTATTTCGGACAGTAAGACCGGATCTCACCAATGAAACGCTTTCTTCTTGGCTGGTGAATAATCTCGAGCAAGCGAGGATGCTCGCGTTCATGATCGGTTCGGCTGGTGCCGGCGTTTCGAATTGGGGTGATGCTAGAGGAAATACACTAAAAGCTGAACTCGCAACGGCTTAGTTCTATCAAGTCGATAGAAAGAGTAGAGTTCATCGATTCCAATAGAGCCTCAAGAAATCGCACGACTCATCGTTCACACTTGTTTCACATCCTCCAAACACCCGCATCACGATCAGCCCTCTATGATGTCCCTGATTCGTCAAAGGAGGATGCGAAAGTTGCTGAAACCTTATTCGTTGATCGGTGTACTTGTAACAAATCCATTTGCACACGCTCCGGAAAGGCCAGGGTTGCTTGCTGGATCGACACGAATGAGTTCAACGGCAAGGACAGCCGATGAGACGCCAAGTCAGATCGAAACCTACAATACTGGATGGAGATGGTTTTTGAACGGAATAGAACTTCTCAAAGTTGAGTGCGAGCCTTGCGATCGACGGAACTATTGTTGGATCTGTCTTGCTTTGTTGATGATTATGTTAGTGGCCGGCACGCTGTGAAAAAGAAAGTAGCAACAATAGGTCGGTTCGATAAAGCCAACCCAGATATATTTGGCGCTAAAATGTCGTTCGATCGCTACTTGCTGGTACTCGTGGCTTGGACTTTTGATTTTGTATTGCTGTCGCCTGTGTGTAATAGCACAAGCAATCTATTAGTTCGCAGCTCGTGAGGCCGAGGTGGATCAAGGGGTGGCCATTATTTGGCCTCCTGCTCAGCATCTTCATGTTTCTGTCGGGCTGTAACACGATTGCCGGGGCAATCGGAGGCCTCGGGAGGGACATCAGTGCGATTGGCGGCATCTTGTCTGATGTCTCAGGCAGCGATTGTCGCGGAAGTCGCTGCGGCAGGCGCACGCATCGACGCTAGCTGAATGGGCGGTCTTAACCATCGGCATCTATATGACCTCGCATGCCCCAAGTTGTGACCTTGATCGGTATCTGGCGGTGGATCTTGACTCTCCGAAAAGTGGTTTCAAGCCTCCGTCTTCCAGACGGAAGAGCCAAATCAAGAGTGCGCCGGAGGCGCTCCATTAAAAAAGACAGTTTCAACTGTCGTACTTCAACCCACCAGCTTTACCCGGTGGTGGTTGAGTGCTAGTTGGCGCTTCCGGTCAGTATTCTGGATCAGAGAGAACGGCGATGTATCGCCGACTTCCGCCGTTGCGACCATACAGCCTCATGCAGCCATTTGCCGACGATCGCTTGTTCTGGTGATCGTGTAGACGGCGGCCGGCGGCAGGTTGCGCCATGTTCCCCCTGCCCGACGGGCTCGAAGACCCAGATCTCGCAACATCTCTGGCGGTACAGGGCAGCGCAGACCATAAGTGAACTGCACGAACGCTCCGCCGGGCCGAAGGTGGAAGAACACGCCGCGCAAGATCGCCTCCACCATCAGCTGCGGCATAGACAGAAGGCCAAGCCCGCTGAGTACTGCTGCGGCCTTGCGGTCGAAAGGACACATCTCCGCCAGACCGGCTGCGCTGACATTGTGGATCTGCGCCTTGGGAAAGCGCCGCGCCAGATCAGCGGCGAAGGCCGGGTTCAGCTCGATCAGAGCGATCCGGTCTTCGGGGACGCCCTGCTCGATCATGGCGCGGGTGAACACGCCAGTGCCGGGACCCAGCTCGATGACCGGGCCTACGCCCGGACGCACCTCCTGCGCCATCAGACGAGCCAGGCTTCGCCCGGACGGCGTCACCGCCGCGACCTGAAGCGGCGCCGTTGCCCACTGGCGTAGGAACTTGAACTGATCTTGCATGGGGATTCTCCAATCAATCGTACGACAGCGCCCCGAACGATCCGCGAGAGCAAGAGCGAGGCCCTGCCCGCTGGCGCCCGGTCGTCTGGTCTTAATCGTCCGAGTCCTCTTCCTTACCTTCGCCGGGATCGTCGGACGGCTCGTCGTCGATCTTGGTTGAGAGGATCTCGCCGGTCCGTGCGTCGAGCGTAAACTCGACCTCATGACCGGCCTCATTGACGACTTCGATGTCGGTCACGACGCGGGCGTCGTGGCGCTCAAGCGCGATTTCAAAAACCTCGCCCGGCTGTTCAGCCAGCGCGATGGCGATCGCCTGATCAAAGGTCAACGGCGACGCCAAGGGCGGTTTGTCGTGCGGCTCCGCCAGCGCGGCGCCATTAAGAAAGCTCAACGCGGTCGCAGCGACAATCATGTGGGGCCAAGTGTGGTTCATCTTGCGTATTCCTCATTCTTGATGCGAAGCGCGCGTCGCGCCCAGCAACAGGACGATGCCCCAACAACTTTTCATCCAGTCAACTCGGGTTTTACAAAGTTGTCAGACTTGCAAAACAAGCCGTAAAATCGCGAGGCTGCCGATTTAACGATCACCGAGATCATTTCTGCTCGCAGGCCAGTCGACTTAGGAGCGCTCGCAACCGCTCGAGTCCCGAGTGACCGAGCGCAGCCTCGCATTCGGACTCTGCCGCCAAGGCCCACTGCGCAAGGAACGCGCTCAATTCTCGCCCCTTAGGCGTGGTGACAACGACCTTTTCGCGGCGGCCCTTTGCGGCGAATGTTGACTTGACGACACCATGCCTTTCAAGTCGCATCATGGCTTGCTGCGCGCCCTGGCGTGTCATGCCGAGCCCTTGATGGAGGTCAGCAAGGGGAATCCGGCGCCCGCGCATAAAGCTGAATACCCTAACATCCGAGGCACTCATATGAGTGAACGCCGTAACAGCTTGAGCCGCCTCCATCTGCGCATTCCAATGGGCCACGCAGTCGGTTATCAAGCTCTTGATATCGTCCGCGCGGAAAGCTTTGTCCGTTTCGTGCACCAATTGAGCTTCACCCAAGCATGAATCGAAGCGGGCTTGCGATGCTCGCCTGCGAAGTGGGGCCCGCTTGAGAACGGCAATGACCAAACGACTGCCGAAACGCTCCACGGCGACGCAACATCTCCGCGGCCGAAGGAGGGATCCGCACGACGGGCTGTCACGGCGCGTCGGTGGCTAGCTTTGTGCGATAGACCGAGAAGTCTCCGCGGGTGCGATCGACGCCATCATTGAGTTTCGGCAGCAGGCGCAATTGCGGCGCAGGGATGTAGAGGTAGCCCTCGGCGCTGATGCTCATCGCATCCGGCCACAGCAGTCGATCATCCTGAAGCAGCTGTTCCCTTTGGCCGGTCGCCGGCTCGACGACCCAGATCGCATTGTCCTGGACGCTGCCAAGATACAGCGCGCCGTCGTCGTCGCGCGTCATCCCGCCGATGGTCATGGATTTCGCGGCGATCTCGATATGGGGCTCAAGCTCGGCGTTCTCAGTCGGCGCGGTCAGCAGATCCGTCGCGATCCGCCACATGATCGGCCCGCCAGTCGGCTGAAAGTAGAGTGCCTCACCGTCCGGGCTGAGTTCGATATCGTTGACTTGCAGGAAGTCGGTGCGAAATGGCGTGCCGAGAAAGGTCGTCACGACATCGGGATGCGCGCGCGTCGAATAGTGCCGGTCGAGGGCGCGGAACGCTTCGCCGGTCTCAATATCGAGCACGATAATCGCCCCGACGCCGAACTCCGAAATGTAGGCGACCCCGCGCTCCGCATCGACGCGCACATCGTTGAGCTTGGCGTGTTCGGGGAGAACAACGTCGTCGAAGCGATAGACCCGCACGACTTCGTTGGTCGCAAGATCAATGCGCACGAGTTTCTGGCCGCCAGCGATCGTCGGACCGAAATTGGGTGCGGCGTAGTCGACAGCCCAGAGCGACCCTGCGCCATCGGCGTGAACTGCATTGACATTGACGAACCGATCCATCGGCTGAGCCGGATCGAATTCATTCCAGCGTCCGCCCGGATAGGGCAGGATCGCGCCGTCCGTCGAGATTTCCGCGACTGAAGGCGAGACGACGTTGGTCCATTGCGGAATGCTTACGAAGACGCGGCCGTTCGGCGTCACGGCAACGCCGTTCATGGCGTAGTCAGGCGACGTCGCAACGACTTCCAGGTCAGTGGCGGTCGCGGCGCCCGGTGCCAAGACGAAACCGAAGAACGCGGCGAGAAGCGGCCTAACGTGCCTCATGTACAAGTTCCCTCATTCGAATGTCGATGGAACTCAGATAGGCTGGCGGCTTCACAGGCGCCTGACGCCGGCTTTACAATTCTGTATGCTCGGGAAAAGACGATCAGCTAGGAGGCTATCGCGACGTCAGATGAGGCGCAGGGCAAAGCCCGACATCAATGACGGCGCAAACATCCGGACGCCCAGTCCAACCCAACAGCCGTTCTGCAACAAGATCTCAGCAGAAAGAGCTATGTCCGGAGCATGGCTCGCCGCCAGTGTCATAGCGCGCCGGCTGGTGATATTCTTCAAAAGTTGATCGTCGCAGTGAAGCCGCCAGGTCGCCGATCCAAGGCCATCTTGAGCGTCCAGGACATTCGATCGCAGATCTGCTGGACTATATGCAGCCCCAGTCCAAACCCATCACCATCGTCGCCCTTCACATTGGGTTCGGTCAGATAATCAAGAATTCGTGGGTCCAATCCGGGATCTTCATTGCGAACTTCGAACATGCCGGCTTGCAGTCGGATCGACACAACACCGGAGTTGGCGTGGTTGAAGGCGTTCCGCACTAAATTGGCGATCGCGATGTAGAACACTTGATCTTTGCATGGCGTGGATACCTGCCGTTCGATATCGACCTCAAGCTCTAACTTCTTTGCCTCTGCAATATAAGCGTGATCGGAAATGGCTCTCTCGGCACAGGCGCTGCAGTCGGCAATTTCTTCGCAGTCTTGCTGCTCGCGACCAAGCCATAGGAAGGCTTCGATCATCGCCTCCAAATCACGGGAAACACGTTCGATCTTTTCGAACATTCTGCTGTCAACCCGAACACTTCTATGATCCTGCCGCCGCTCCTTGATGATCGCCAGCGAGCTCTTCAGGATGGTGATCGGAGTGCGCAATTCATGGCTGACATTTCGCATCACATTGCGCTCGCGCTGAATGAAGGCTGCGATGCGTCGGTTCTTGTCATCGAGAGTCCTGGCGATCATACCGATTTCACCACCTCCGGAGATCGCACTTAGATTGGTTGTTGGATCGTCGGTCTTGCTGTTTCGAATACCCTCATCGATCAGCTCCAGCGGTTTCGAGATCTTTCTGGATATGAATCTCGCCCACCACAGTCCAAGTAAACCGGTAATCGCGAAGTAGATCAGGACCAAGTAGAGCAATCTGATCTCCCCAGACCGATCCGACTGATCAGCGGGAATCTTGGAGACAAAATAGAGTAGTGGTCCGCCTTCCTTTAGAGGCTCAATCATGATGTGCATCTCGTGCTCTAGCTCGTCTTCCTGTCGCCCCTCCTTTCGGAATTCGAAAACCCCAGGCTCAAGCCCCGTCACGAAGGATTGATATCTATCGGGCACGTGCTCCAATCCAAGATATCCCACAATACTTGCGCTACTGGGCAGAGGTGCATCAGGGTTCAGCTCATAAAGCTTCTTGAAGGCAGCTACCTCCGACCGAAGCAGTGAGACCTGGAGATAATCTTGAGTGGCCACGATGGTTGACGCGACGAAGAAGACCCCTGGTAAGCTCATCAGCAATTGAAAAATCAGAAAGCTGCGCAGGATGTTGGCGCGCAGGGTTCTCTCGGGCCGAAGCGATGTTTCATTGTTTTTTGCCTGCCCGGAGGTCATCGCGAGGCTAGACATTGAGACGGAAGCCAATTCCATGAACAGTCTCGATTACAGGTGTTTGGGTTGCGCGGCCGATTGCCTTGCGCAACGAGAACATGTGACTTCGCAAGGCGTCACTATCGGGTGGGTCATCGCCCCAGATCAAATTCTCAATGTCGCTACGCAGGACCACGTTGGGATAGGCCGATACCAATGCCTTGAAGATTTTGAAGCCGATCCTGGTGGTTTTGAGCGGTTGGTCCTGGAAATGAACCTGATACTGCTTAGAGTGCACGGTCCAGAAACCGAGCTTGAGCGTATCCGTGACAAGGCCGGCGGCTCGCCTGACAAGGGCTAGGAGACGCGCTTCCATCTCCTCCATGGCAAAGGGTTTGGTGAGATAGTCGTCTCCACCGGAGGTAAAGCCTTGCAACTTGTCCTCGAGTGTGTCGCGGGCGGTCAGGAATAGAATTGGCGTCGTGATCGCCAAGCTGTGTCGAGCCTTGATCGCCAACGTGAAACCGTCAATGGCTGGAAGCATCACGTCCAGCAGGGCCACATCGTACCTGTTTTCTTTCAGGAGCGTTAATCCAGAACTGCCGGTGGAAGCCCATTCGACACGGTGCTTCTTTCCTTCCAGATAGAGCACGATGTTCTCTGCAATGTCGTGATTGTCCTCAATCAGCACGATGTCCAGTGGATCCGTCATCGGCCAACTTCGATATCGCTACGGCGTGACAGCTCTGACGCGCCAATCGGCCTACTGCCGACGGTGTCATGTCGGCCAGAATGCGCTTCCGCCGGCTCCTCGCGTTTAATTCCCCAACTCAGTATGGCCGCGGGCAGCAAGAGCAGTGTCGCTAGCGTGCCGTATAGAACGCCTAAACCTAGAGAGACCGCGATCGGCGCGAGCCAGGCTGCCTCTGGATCAGTTTCGAAAATGATCGGCATCATGCCGCAAAAGGTCGTGACCGACGTCAGCACAATCGGCCTAAACCGGTCCTTACAGGTTTCTTCAATAGCGGCCCGCAAATCTTGACGCTCGGATTGTTTCAGCTTGTAGATCAAGACCAGACTGTCATTGACCAGCACGCCGATCAGCGCAATGCTCCCGAACATCGACGCAAGGCTGATTGGCATAGCGAAGAGCAGATGCGCCGCAATTACGCCTGGCACGCTGAAGGGGATCACTAGCATCACCCATAAGGGCTGCGCGTAGGACTGAAGCGGCAGCGCCAGCAACGCGAACACCGCAACGATCGCCAGTGCCATAGCGACCATGAGGCTTACTGATATCTCGTCCGATGATTTTGCCTCTCCTTCAAGGCGGTAAGTCAGTTCCGGGAAGCGTTCGGTTATGGCTTCGAGAAGGGGCTCGAGACTATCCATGATCTCATCGGCAGTTGCCACTGCATCATCGTTGTTCGCCAGCACAATTACGGCACGCGATCCATCGATGCGCTGAATTGCGGACAGACCCTTTCTAAACTCGATATCGATCAAATCACCCAAGACAGCCATCCTGCCAACGCCCAGTTGCATCTGTAGATCCATGATTCGGTTGATGTCGCGTCGATCCTCGGTCGGGTAGCGGAGCATCACCTTGAGTTCTCTGTCCGGCAGCTGGATGCGCTGCACCTCAAGTCCTAGAAGCGCCTCTCTGACAAAAGTCGAGACGGTTTCTAGCGTTACGCCTTGCAGCCTGGCTTCGGGCGTCAATGCCATCAGATACTCGTTCCTCGTGACGCTGAGATTGTCGCGGATGTTACTGACGCCTGGATGATCGGCCAATGCCGTCCGCACCTCGCCTGCGGCGGTCAGGAGGGTAGCATAGTCGGCGCCTTCCAATTGAATGTTGATGCCGTCATCAGGTTCGGCGGTGGCGGATAGGCTCAGACCATAGCCGGGTGGCAAATCGGGAATGTTGCGGCGCCATTGATCGACCAGATCGATTGTCGATACCGGATTGTCGCCATGGCTGGCCAGCTCGGCCGTGATGCTTGTGATCGTAGGCGACGTTGAGGCCGTATAAAGGAAGGCGACAGGGTCGTAGTCGAGCTCATGCAGCTTTCGCAACATCCGATTGGTTTCGAACAACGCGGTTTCGATAGCGCGCGCGACACCATCGCGTTCGGCCAAGCTCGCATTCTCGGACGTGGTCATCTCGGCTTCGACCTCGAAGTCGGCAATTTCTGGCAACATGATGACCGGAATTCGGCCTGACGCAACGAGTGCGATTGCGGCGACAAGCAAAGCGACCGCGGTTCCGAGCGTCAATCTAGGACGGTCGAGGACCCAGGTCAGGATACGCTGATATGACCGCAGCAGGCGTCGAAACAGATAGGTTCCAAATCTCGTCAAACCTTGTGCAACAGCCTTCTTGTCGCCAACGGTTCTCATTTTGCCCATGCTATGGCGTATATGTGCGGGCAAAACTAACTTCGATTCGACGATCGAGAAAATCAGGCAAACGACAACCACCAACGCGATCGATCCAATGGCTGCGCCCAGCTCACCCGCTAGCAGGGTTAACGGAAAAAACGCGGCGATGGTGGTCAGGACTCCGAACGTCGCGGGCACGACGACAGCCTTGACACCGGCGAGCGTGGTGGCGATGGCATCGATCGCAGACGGTGCTTGCGATGCCTTCTCGAACTCGCTGTAGATGCTCTCGCTGACCACGAGCGCGTCGTCGACCAGAATGCCGCTGACGATCATGAATCCAAAGAGCGAGATCGCGTTTAGCGTGACGTCGATTCCCGGCTGCTGCAGTGCCCAAATGCCGCCAAGATACGCCACGGGAATGCCAACCGAGACCCATACTGCTATACGCCAATGGGTGAGCAACAAAAGCAAGGAGAAGACCAACAGGAGCCCCAGCAAGCCATTCTTGCCGAGCAGCATGAAACGCGATTTCAACTCCCTCGACTCGTCCAGCCAAACCGACAAATGCAAGCCTGTCGGCAGGCGGCCCTGTGTTGCTGCGACATAGTTTCTTACACTGTCCGCGGCTGCGACCGGGGTGGTCTCGGCCGAGCGAAACAACGCGAAGCCGACGGCGTTTTGTCCATTCAGCCGGCTGAACGCGCCTGGTTCCTCGAGGCGGCTGTCAATTCTGGCCAATTCGCCCAAGGGTATTTGTTGACCGGCATCGCCAACGATAATAGGAAGCGATGCGATGTCCTCAGCGCGAGGCGATTGTGCGCGGGCAACGACACGTGTTTCCTGATCACCCCTCACGATTCCAGCATCGGCATCCCGATTGTTGTCAGCGAGCTGATCGGCGATGGCCGAGAAGCTCAAGCCTTGGGCACGCAGCGTAAGCCCGTCGATCTCAACCACGATCTCCTCATTTGGAAGCCCCTCCAGCTGGACGGAGTCGATCGCCGGCATCTGCTGCAACTCCGAGCTGATCTTTCTGGCGATATCGCCTAGCTCCTGCAGCGGGCGATCACCATGCAGATGCATCCACATGAATTGCGAACGGTCGTCGCGCGGTAACACGACGATGTTTTCGATCTCCTCAGGAAAGGTGTCGATGCCATCAATCCTGCTCTTGACGATACCAAGCATGGAGTCCTCGGAAACGCCCGGAGACAGCTCGATTGTTGCCTGCGCCAGACCATCGGAGGCGGATGTCTCGACCCGGACAATACCGGGCAAACCCTTGACGGCGCGCTCGACGGGGAGAAGGACACTCCTTTCGATGCGTTCGGCAGAGAATCCGGGCACGTCTGCCTCGACCAGCACGACCGGAGGCTCGAAGTCCGGAAAGATCTCTTGTCTGATCGTCAAGTAGCTGTGCAAACCGGCAAGGACAATCACTAGCATCAAGAGATTGGCGGCAACCGGATGGACGATGAAATATCGGAGCACAGTATTAGCGAGCATCGGTCAGTTCGGAGACGATATCGATGCTTGGCATCGTTTGCCGCCCCTCATCGACATCAAGATCTATCGGTGGTGTTAGAACCACAGTGAACTCATCGGTATCGTCGGAGGGAAAGAAGAAGACATCGCTATATGTCTGATAGGCTACGTTGATCGCTTCCCTCACCAGCTGTCCGCTTCCGTCCATCCGGGCAACGCTGCCATCATCGCTAAGATGGCGTTTGTCGAGACGAAAGACTCCCTGCAATCGGCCAAGGGATATCTGCGCCGTCACCACGCTGCCTGGCTTGATCTGCATACCGGTCAAAGGCGTGGCGGGCACAACCTCCAGCACCATAGGCTGAAAGCCGCTATCAGGTTCGAGGACCGCGCCAAAGGACGCGATCTTTGCCTTCGCCACCAGTTCCTCTTGTCCCCAGCGCTCGCTAATGGAGACCCGAAGCGGCTCCGGAACGCCGGGCGAGGTGCGGTTCAACTGGTCCTCGGCTTGTCTGATCCGAGCCAGGTCGCCCTTGGAAAGTGATACGTCAACAAGCAGCCTTGATGGGTCGAGAATGCGAACGAGCGCATCACCGACATCGACGACCTCGCCAAGACTGACGAGGCGCTCGATCACGTAGCTGCTATAGGGTGGTCGGACCGACGTTTGATCGAGATTGTGCTGCGCCAGAAGGACGTCGGCCTCCGCGGCCGCTACTTTGGCCTCGGCCAATGCCATTTGCGGCAATCGTGAGGCGAGAGCCGTCTCAGAGTTCAGGTCCAAGGCAGCAAGGTCATCCTGCGCCTGCTCTTGTTCCGCTTTCTCCTTTGCCAGGTCCAGACGTGCCTGGGCTAAGGCCTTTTGAGATTGTGCCAGCTGCGATCGGTAAGATTGGTCACTGATCCGAAACAACTCGTCGTTCTCTTCAACGAAGCCGCCTTTCACAAGCTTCGGGCTGACAGCGGTTACCCGTCCCGCTACTTCCGTCTTCAACGCGATCTCCCGAGCCGCTCGCACCCTACCCAACGCCTCGAGCCGAAGCTCGACATCCTCGCGCTCTAAAGTTCGTGTCAGCAAGGGCGGTGGAGGCCCATCTGACTCGGTGTGACGATCGCTCGTATCGTCGCGGATAGCGAAGCCTTCGGTAGTCAGCGGCTCCTGTAAGAGATCAAGCTTGGACGGCACCAAGTCCAGCTCGTTGACAGTGAGCACACAGGCGAAAACCACCAGCAGGCCGAACAGTGAGACCATCTTCAACGTGCCAAGTCGGGATTCTCTATTTGGAGCTGTCATGGCTCACACGCCCGTTTGCGAGGTTGAGGCCTTCGGCTCTCCGCCGAGTGCGAGGTATATGTTCACGCGATTGACGAACAGTTCCCGTTTGGCGTCGATCAATCTGCGTTGCAGATCCAGCTTGGTTCGTCTTGCTTCAAGTAAATCAGCAACGCCGATCAGACCGCGCCGATAGGATGAGAGCGATGTTCGATCCGAGCGCTCGGCCCAGACCACCGCTTCGGACAAGGCTCGGATCTCCTCCTGCAGCAGCTTCTCGTTGCCGACGGTCTCCTCGACTTCGTGGAAGGCTCTCAGTAAGTCATCGCGAAACCGTGTTGCCGCAATTTCCGCCAGGCGTTCCTGCCGTTGCTGGTTGAGCTTGCGATTGGTGGCATCGACAAGCGGAACAATGAGATTGGCGGCGACGGTACTGACGGCGGAAATTCCATTGCTTAGGTCGCTGATACGCGCCGCCGTGCGACCAACATTCGCGGTGAGCGTGAACTGCGGAAAGCGGGCGGCATAGGCAGCGGCGACCTCGGCGTCCGCCTGTTCGATGGCCAGGAAAGCTGCTCGTAAATCAGGCCGCGCAAGCAAATGCGTCACTGGGGCGTCTAGCCGCCAGTCCGCGACGAATTTGGGCAGGCCCACGGTGGGATCGAGCACTGGCTCTTGATGGGTGCCCAGCAGGATTTGAAGCTGATTTCGCTGCACGTTGCGCTGTCTCAGCGTTACCTCAGCATCCGCTCTGGCTTGATGAAGCTCGGTGCGTGCGACGTCCAGATCTCGAGGGCCCTTAAGCCCGCGCGCAACTTGGTCGAAGATGCTGCGTTCGGTGTCAGCAAAGCTGGCGACACGCCGCTCGTCGATCTGCCTTTGCTGCTCCAGGGCAAGGAGCGTAAGCCATGTCTTGGCCACAAGTCCCACCAAAGAGAGCCTGGCTGACTGCGCGAGCTCCAGTGCCCGTTCGAGTGCCCGCTCCGACGCCGTGACCTGACTGCGGTTCTTGCCCCAAATGTCCAGTTCCCAACTTGCAGCAAGTTCGACCTGATACTCCTTCGTCGTGGCGATACGGTTCGACGCAGCTCCGAATGCAGCTCTATCCCGAGACGCCCCCAGCACGAAATCGAGCTGCGGCCAAAGCTGGGTTTGCGTCGCTTGCACATCCAGCGCGGCGGCTTCAGCCTCGAGGCGCGCCACAATCAAGCTGCCGCTGTGCTGGAGCGCAATCTCGATCAGTCGAGCCAGTTGTGGATCGTCGAGCTCGTCGAGCCAATTTTGGTAGAGCCGTGGTCCAGTAGGCGCAGCCGTTGATATATCAGCGGCCGTCCATGTCGCAGGCATCGCGATGACGTCCGCCTGTTCGCTGTAGCGCTGCGGCACACTGCAGCTCGTCACGAGTGTGGCTATAAGGCAAAGAGCGAGCCTAGAAGAGCAGACCATATAATCGCCCGATATCGTAAGCGAAGCCAATCTGTGCTGAGAACTGATCGCTTCCTTTGACCAACGGACTGTCAGCCACTTCGGAGCCAAATAGTGTGTATTCGACGCCGGTGGTGAGATAGAGACCGTCATAAACCGGGCTGCGCGAGCCAAGTTCCAAGCTGTAGTTGAAGTCTCCGTCTGCTTCGTAGGCAGGCCTCTCCGCCAGGGCGAATTCCTCATCCACGCCATAGAAAGTGTCGTTATAGTTGCCGTCGAAGTAGGCAATTTCGACACCCGCTTCGAGGACCAGCCAGTCCGTCAGAGGAACATCCTTGCCGATGCCGAGTTCTGCAACAAAGCCGTCATAGGCGCCCGCCACGTCGGCCTTCAATGATAGTTCCAGGTCAACGAGATCCGTTTCCTTCTCAAACTCCACACCAAGATTAACCGGCGTTTTCGAGTCATCTAGCCCCTCGAGGAAGTCGCTGTCCCCGGAGCTGTATCCTGCCCCGAGTTCGACCTCGACGAATGCCGCAACGTCGACAAGGCCCTTGTAGAAACGAAAACCAGCCTGCGGCCCCTGCAAAAAGAAGGTTCCGTTGTCCAAGGCGATAAGCGGCGCAACGCCGAAACCACTGCTCTCGCCGCGGTAGTGCTCGGTTTCGTACTCGATGGCGGCACCCAAAAAGAACATCGACTCCGAGTCGCTGTCAGCCTTGACGTCGAGCAAACGCCCGTTGCTGTGGTAAACCGCCTCGTATTCTCTATCATCAAGCTCGTATTCGAGTTCGTAGACAGTGACGCCGTCGCGCGTCTCCTCCTCGACGGATTCGATCTTTGCGGTCGGGTAGTCTCTCAGGAGCCATTCCCGCGCTCTTTCTTCATTGGCGAATACCGGCTGAAACGCGATCAATGTGAACGTTGCGGACATTCCCAGACGGTGCCCGATCCGTTTTGTCATCCTGGAACAAGGCGCGTTCATACCGGGCTTCTCAAACGTAGCTGCAGATCGGATTGCATCAGTTGTCACCTCACCATTGGGCGAATGCGGGAGGGCGCACCATAAGCAGCCACCTGTGAACAACTTGTTGGTTGGATGTGAAGGGAATGTGAACTGCACCGAATGTAGACCGGTGTCACTACAAGTCCTTGCCAAGATCCACGCCCTTCTTGGCATTCGTTAGAGTTTGTGTGTTCCCACAGCACTGCCATTGACGATTCCAACGAAGAAAATCGCCAGCAGCTCAAGCGCTGCTGAATTTCACATTGCCCTAACGACCATCAGACGAATTTTTCACGGTCCACCAACCACGGTGCCCCCTTCATTTTCCAAAATGACGGAATAAAGAATGCCCAAACTCACAAAGGGATAGCGTAAGGGCATCGCCCGATCAGCCGTGCACACCCTGACGAATTTTCGTGGCTTTCAGAGGTTCAGAATCCCGGTTCAAAGCCGGTGTTTTGATACGTTTTTGGTCTGTTCAGGCGCCGTTGGCGAGAAAACTGTCGATCGCCGCCATCATGGCGTCAAACAGAGGGTTGAAGGTGAGCCGCGCCGGCACAGCGCCGTCGGGCACTTCAGGCGGGATGTCACCGACGATTTCGGCACGCCAGGGCCAATCAGCTTCGAAACAGCGCGTGGCCATTTCGGCGCTGCGCCCAGCGTTGATCCCGCAATTTCGATAAAGGCCATTTTGGCCGTAATGTGGGTTGTCGGGCGAAGCGTGCACGGCTTGGTGCGAAAAGCCTATGATGCGGGCTTCGGGTAGCGCGCTGTCGATATAGCGAGAGCGCGGATCGGAGGGCGCGGACGCAGGGTCACGTGTGTAAGTGAGTGCGCGGCTCCGAGACGAGGTGAGGCGCAGCGCGAAATAGGCGGCATTGCCTACGGCGTCGACGATCGCGTCGTCCGCGCTTTGCGCCAGGAAAACCGGCGTCTCGAGCGGTTGAGCCTCCAGCTTCGCCGCTAGGTCGCGGGTCATGAGATAGGTCTCGGCGAGGCCGTTCAGGGGCATTGCTTCATAGCGCGCGTAATCGTCGGGTGCGTCAGTGTCGACCCAATCGATCACGTGGCGGAGCCAAGGAGTGAGGCTCAAGGACCAGCCGCTTTGTAGCACCCAGGCGGGTGAGAAGGCGAAGACACCCGCGATATCGGGATCGTCTAATGCGAGATGGGTCGCGATCAGACCGCCGAGAGAGAAGCCGCCAACATAGACTGCGTCGACCTCGTTTTCCAACGTGGTGACTCCGAAGCGCGCTGCCTCGACCCAGTCCTCGCGAGTGACCTGCAAGAGGTCGCCCGGTCGCGTCCCGTGGCCCGGCAAGAGAAGGCTTCGGACAAGAAAGCAGCGCGCGGCGAAGGCGTCGGCGAGATCACGCATCGCAAACGGCATGTCGGAAAGGCCGTGGATCAGGAGGACACCCTTTTCGGGTGCGTTGTCGGCGCAGCCTTCGGCCGGGCGGATCTCGAATGGGGTCGCGGCCTCGAGCTCGCGCATGGCGTCGGCGGGATCAAGATAGCTCTTATCGGCCTCTAACCGCTGTCGAGTCTGCGATATGTAGTCAGCGAAGTTATCATACCGATTAGCGTCGAAGGGTAAGCCAGCACCTGAAGGCTCGAGCCAGGGATCACTGCTTTCGGCGCAACCGCCCAACAAAAGCGCTGCACCGAGTGATGCACCACCGAGCCATCTAAC